>JBASTK010000140.1:0-13509 GCA_049274855.1 Candidatus Sungiibacteriota bacterium
ATACGGCAAAGTCCCCGATGTGCGGCCAACACAAGCCGCTCGCAAGATATCGCCTGCCCGGCACCAGCAGTGGCCATGCCGACTCCCCCTCCACACGCACCACAAATACTATTGAGGATAAGCCTCCTCTATTGAGGCTAATCCTCAATAGATTAAAACATTTTTTCAGTAAGCGTGCAATACGCCGCATAGCGTTCCGGCACTCCTTTTATCTCATAAAAAATTTTTGCAATCCCATCCACCGCCCCGACGAGTTCGCGCGCCGCCTCCTCACTCACTTCCTGTTTATTTTTTGAGCACAGCTTCACGGCTTTCCAAACCATATCGTGCAATTGCGGCGCTTTTTCCAAATGTTCCTGCTTAAAAAAATCAGTCCAGAGAATCAGCAGTTCTTTTTTGCAAAGCGCTGCGTGCTCTTCTTTCACCGCCACGCGCCGCGCCATGCTGTTTGCCATCGCCTTCATCGCCGCAAGGTCAAAGTTGAGCGGAAAACCGCTCGGCGGATGCAATTCGTTGATTTGCATAGTCATGCGCAGTACGGTCGTCGCGGCAATCTTCGCCGCAGTCGGATCATAAATCCCGCACGGAATATCGCAATGCGCTTCGGCAACGACTTCGGGAAATAACTTTGAGAGAAAAGTATTCATATTTTGAGTTGTCATTCCCGTGGCATGCGGGAATCCAGTTTCTACGCAATTCTCTGGATTTCCGATCAGGTTGGGGATGACATATAAACATTAAGGATAAATCTGTTTTCCCTCTTCGTCAAATACCATAATCGCCTGCGTGGGGCACGACTTTGCCGCAAGCAGGAGCGTCTCGTCATCAATCGCTTGATCCTCCAAATCAGCGCGGTTGGTGGCATCTGATGTCGGCGGCGCCGCGCGCCGCCGCAGTACCGCTTTATTATCTGGATCCAATTCAAAAGTGCTGGGCGCCACCGCAATACACGACGCGGCCCCAATACAAAGATTGCGATCAATCATCAATTTCTCAATCTTCTTACGATCTTGACTTTCTCCCATATGTATAATACATTTTATATTAAACCTGCCGCCTAAATTCACCCCCCGCCGCCCAAACAATCTCTATCTGTCAATGGAGGCGTCCCATGAAAACCGTATACATCATACTTGCCGTATGGGTTATCATCTCGCTCCCTTCCGGTATCCTTGCAGGAAAGCTACTCAAATGTATAGCGGCGCACTACCCGCCAGTTAAAGAGTGATGCGGCGTGTACCGTGCCAATACCCAATCGGACTCACCTCTGATTGGGCTTTTTTATTGTATCACAAAACATAAAATCAAAAAAGGGCCGCGAGCGCCTGGCGCAATGCTTCATGACTAAGTAGCACGCACGGCAGACGACCCGGGGTCGGCGGCTCGCCGTAGAGGCGGAGAAGGTCATCGGCGGAAAACTTTCGCGCTTCATCCATTGTTTTTCCTTCTATTGCTTCGCACAGCATATCCGCGGATGCGGTCATGAGCGCGCATCCCTCGCCCGTGAACTGCGCCTCGACCACGGATTTTTTTTCTCCGTCAAAACGCAAAAAAAGCGTAATTTCGTCGCCGCAAAATGAATTGACGCGCTCGCCCTGGCCATCAGGTGATGGCATAATGCCGCGGCGGCGCGGATAGCGCCACCGGTCAATAATCTCCTGCCGATAGAGCATCATGCTTGTATTTTGAAAACCTTTATCATTTTCCGCAATACTTCCACCAGCCGCTCCACATCATCCGTATCATTATAAACAGAAATGCTCATCCTGCATGATGCGGGGATTTTGAGTTTCTGATGGAGCGGCCGCGCGCAATGGTCCCCCACGCGAATCAACACGCCCAAATCCGCGCAAAACGATCCGACATCATGCGGATGCATGCCCTCCACCACAAATGCCAATGCCCCGCTCCGCTTCTCCACATCTCTTGTCCCAAGGATTCGCATGCCCGAAATTGCAGAAAGTTTCTTGATGCCAAAATCCAAAAGCATTTTCTCATGCTCCCGTACTCTTTCCATACCAAGATCGGAAAGATATTTTACCGCCCCACCCAATCCAATCGTCCCCGCAATATGCGGCGTCCCCGCTTCAAACCGCAAGGGCGGCGCGCGAAATGTACTGCGATCCAGATAAACATCCTGAATCATATCGCTGCCTGTTTGATACGGCGGCATTTTTTCCAAAAGATCATATCTGCCGTACAACACGCCGATACCCGTGGGCCCCAGCATCTTATGCCCGGAAAAAGTAAAGAAATCCGCGCCGAGTTTCTGTACATCCACCGATATATGCGGCGCGCTTTGCGCGCCGTCCACCACGACTATGGCTCCTGCCTCATGCACTTTTGCCGCAATCGCGGCAATCGGATTGATCGTGCCGAGCACATTAGACACCTGCGTCAGCGAGACTAATTTTATTTTCCGTTCTTTCAAAAACTTTACAAAATTATCCGCGTCCCATTCAAGTTCGCCTGTCTCGGCAGAAAAAGGCAAAAAGAAAAGCCGGAGATTTTTTGTGCGCGCGAGCGTATGCCATGGAATCAAATTTGCATGATGCTCCATTTCGGAAAGTAATATCCCCTCGCCCTCTTTCAAAAAATGCCCGGCGTAAGACGCGGCAATCAGATTGAACGCCTCGGTCGTATTGCGGGTAAATACAATTTCTTCCGGGCGCGAAGCGCCGATGAATGCAGAAATCGCAGATCGCGCATCCTCATATTCCTGTGTTGCCCGCTCCGCCAAAGGATACGCCGCGCGATGCACATTAGTGGAATACTCTTCATAGTACCCGCGCAGGGCATCAATCACGGCCGCGGGTTTGAGCGATGTCGCCCCCGAATCCAAATAACAAAGCCCCGCCGGGTCTTTTGAATTCCCGTAGATCGGAAAATCCTTTCGTATATTTTTTCCTAATGCCATAACACCAAAAGCATAGCATGAAGATCGGTATTTCCCAATAGAATCCAGAAAAGAAACCAAAGTATCATTTTGAAACGATCGTATGAGAATGATACTTTGAATAAAAAAACCTCACCTGAATGCATCATAAAATTATGATGAACTCGGGTGAGGCGGGAGAGAGGCAAAAAACACTCTCTCCCTGATTTATATTGTTTAATTTACCAACCAACTTCTCTCACTATGTCGGCGGTAAGGTACTCAATTTTTAGGACATTGAGCGGCACGTGAGCATTGGATATCCAAAACTCATAATGCTCTTGTGCCCATGTGAGAAACCGCTTGTTGAGCTGACCAAATTTCTTATGGCGCTTCCAACCGTTTAATTCTTCTGTATTTGGCTCCGACCATCCAACGGTCACGAACCAGCAGGTGGAGTCGCGGGACGAGAGATTCTCAAACATGCTGCACCTGCACAATTCCTCAAGGGGCTTCATCAGCCACTTTACTTGCTCCTCAATACTTGGTAAGGAGAGGGAGAGGGACATATCTTTTGTCCTTTGCGGTTGAGATTGACCAACTTTTTCTTCATCAGCAAACCGTACAGGCAACAACATTCAATCCAAATCAGTAAAATATATGAGAATCTGTTTGCAACCTGAACGGTTCGCTGATGAGTTTTTTGAAAAGAACTACCGAGGTATGCTCAATATCTACCCCGCTGTCATTCCCGACTTGATCGGGAATCCAGGCTTGTCCCCGCGCAAACGGGGAACCAGTAAATCACTAAACTGGATTCCCGCTTTCGCGGGAATGACACACGGCAGAAAAATCTAATCTCTGCGCCTCTGCTCGGCACACCTCGCGATTGAGATGTGACCAGTTGAGGCGGGGAGGAAATACTCACTCCCCGTTGTTTACGCACTCATGGCTTGGGTCTCCCCTGTAGATTCCGCCATTCTGCCTGCTCTGCTAGAGACTTCCCCACATTGAGGAAGTACCGAACCACACTTTCCATGACCGCACGCGGTGCGTTCGTCAACACGCACGAATCCTGCGTGCAACGCGCGAAATACAAATCCGCCCCCGGCGTACTCCCCCACTTCTTGATACTGTTTATGCGGTACTGCAATTCCCGCACAACAGCAAAGGCGGTGAGCGAGCTAATAAACGTGTAGTGCGTGCCGTTTGTGGTCTCGATCGATATCCCTTCCAAAAAGGTGATGACATTTGCCACGGTGCGTCTCCTCGTGCATGGCTGTTCCTACCGCGTCCAAGCGACCCGATCACACGATCGGACTTAGGCGCGTTAGCCAGCCATCGAGGAGGACTCAAAGAACTATGTGCTTATCATACACCCTCCATATAGATTTGTCAAGTTTTGCGGAATGATTGATACTTGTTATACTCCAAAAATGCCTTACATAAGGCATTTTTTGGATATAACCTCTATCAATAAGATGCTATCTCCTGTTGAATTTTTTTGCCTCACGGTAAAGAGCGGCGATGCTTTTGCGGCCGAAAAGACCGCGCCGCATTTTGAGGTAATTGCCGCGCGGCGCAATAAACGTATGCCAAAACTGCGTGGTCTTCTGCGGACCCAACTGCTCCATCAGCGCTTCAAAGGCGCTTGTCGCCAAAGATTGCCGTTTAGGCAGGGTAATGTTTTTCATACTCATGGATAAACGCAATAGGGCTCACTACTCTTATGTTTCCTTGGTACCGTTTGATCACAGTATAGTCGCAGGTAACAAAAAAATCAACACCAGCCGCTTCGGCGCAAGCAATATGCAGCGCATCAAGCGCATGCAATTTCGATGTCTTTTGTATATCCGTTGCGCGGCACCGGATCGCCTCGTCAAGATTAACATAACCGGTGGCCGCCCTCATAAGATCATCAACGAATTTTTTCCTTTCCGGAGCGGGATTAAAAGAATTTTCATATCCGATAACCGAGGAAATCCACAAGGCGGAGTTTGTTCTCTTTGATGCGCTCCAAGATTAAAAAGAGCGTATCCGCTTCAAGACGATTCCAGCCCAAAGACGGCTCGTCAAAAGGCCGATTCAGAAAACTGTTGTCCAGATAAATCTTCATCTTATTCCATTAATAATACTGTAAGGGCTTTGAGAAAGGAATCCCTCTATGATAAGATTTTCCGCGGCCTCCCGCGGGATGCCGCGGGATTGGAGATAAAAAAGTTGATCCTCGTCTATTTTACCCACTGATGCGGCATGGCCGAGTGACGCGACTTCTTTGGTGAGAACTTCAAGGCGCGGAATGGGTTTGGCTCTGGCACCTGACGATAAAAGGAGCGCTTTGTATGATAAAAATCCTGTCGCGTTTTTTGCCTGCTCCTCCACGCGGATCATGCCGTCAAAAAAAGATGCTGACTGGTCTGCGAGCGCGGCGCGAAAATCAATTCTACACTTCGTATCGGGTGCAGACATAATCACGCGGAGGATAATTTCTTGCCGCGCGTCTTGCGTGCCAAGAAATCTTCCGATAATAACCGCCGATGCGCCTCTGCTTGAAAGCATCACGGACAGCGCCAGTTTTTCATTATCCGCGATAAAAACCCGCGCGCTCCCCTGCTCCTGTATTTTTATTTCTTCCTGCTCTATTCGCGCATCAATCCGTATTTCTTTTTCTTCTCCCTGCCGAATGATCATAAAAATTGCCAAAACAGACATGTCAACAAATCATCACGATCGTGGACATTTGTTGACATATATTTTTTTACTCTATCTACTCTATTGCTTTTGTTGCATATATCAATAAAATCGAATACTATCCCACGCTGCCGGTCATTTCAAGGCGGATAAAGCGATTGAGTTCAATCGCATAATCCAGCGGCAATTCACGCGAGATGGGATCAAGAAACCCGGCAAGAATCAGATCAAGCGCTTGATCTTCGGTAAGTCCGCGAGAACGCAAATAAAATAATTGCTCATCCGTCACGCGGTTCACGGTCGCTTCATGCATAATAGACACATCATCCTCGTATACTTCCATATATGGATACGTGTCGGACTGCGAGTGCTCATCCAAAAGCAATGCGTCGCACTGCACATGGGCTTTAGCGCCTGCCGCGCCCTTTGCAATTTTCAAAAGCCCGCGATAACTGGATCTGCCGCCGCCGAGTGAAATGGATTTGGAAATGACGCGCGAGGAAGTATGCGGCGCGCCGTGGATTACTTTAGCACCCGTGTCTTTCCATTGACCGGGTCCGGCAAGCGCGATATTGAGGTGCCGCGCATTGGCGCCTTTCCCCGTAAGCACGGACATCGGATACAACATAGTCGCCTTACTGCCCAAGCTTCCGCCGACCCATTCTACTTTGCCGTCTTCCTCCACGAGTGCGCGTTTGGTATTGAGATTGTAGACATTTTTGGACCAGTTCTGAATCGTCGTATATCTGACCGACGCGCCTTTTTTGACAAATATCTCCACGACTGCGGAATGCAGAGAATCCGTAGAGTATTTAGGCGCGGTGCATGATTCAATATAGTGTACCGAGGAACCTTCCTCCGCAATAATAATCGTATGCTCAAACTGCCCGGATTGCGCCGCGTTCATCCTGAAATATGTCTGCAAAGGCATATCCATCTGCACGCCCTTGGGGACATAGACAAACGAGCCGCCGCTCCAGACCGCGCCGTGCAATGCGGCGAACTTGTGATCCGCAATGGAAACACAGCGCGTCATAAAATATTCGCGGACGAGATCCGGATATTTTTTTACCGCAGTATCGGTATCCGTGAAAATTACTCCCTGCCGCTCCCACTTCTCTTTTATTTTTGCATAAAACCCTTCGCTCTCGTACTGACCAACAAATCCTGCAAGAAATTTCTGCTCCGCCTCGGGAATACCGAGATTATCATACACGCGCCTGATGTCGGCAGGCACTTCGTTCCAATTCTCAAATTTTTTCTTGTCCGGGCGGATAAAAAAAGTGATGTCGTCAAAATTGAGGCCAGACAAATCCACGCCCCATGTCGGCATTTTTTTTGCTTCAAAAAATCTGAATGCCGCAAGACGCTTCTCGCGCATCCAATCCGGCTCGCCTTTTAGATACGATATCTCCTCCACTATTTTCTGAGAAATACCTTTTTGCGTACGCGCAATCCAACGCTCCGGATCCGAGCGTTCCCAGACAGGGGCTATTTCTGAAATAGATGAGAGGAGTTTGACCATAATAAGTCTATACATTACGCACTTACGAAGTCGGACTTCGTAAGTCAAATTGCGCGAAGCCATTTTTTTCAACCGCAGTGATTAATTCCTCGCCGCCGGATTGTGCGATTACGCCTTGCATCATAATATGCACCTTATCCGGCCGCAAATACTCGCGCAGAGCGCCGTAATGCGTGATGACCAAAAGTGATCCGCCGCCGCGGCGAAACTCATCAAGCGCGGCGGCGGCGGCCCGCAGGCCGTCCACATCCAATCCAGAATCGCATTCATCCAGAATTGCCAATCGCGGCTTCAGCACGCAAAACTGCAACAGCTCGCTCCGTTTTTTTTCGCCGCCGGAAAATCCCTCGTTAAGATTACGATCAAGCAAGGCAGTCGGCATATGCAGTTTTTCGGCGAGCGCTACAAGTTCTCCGTGAAATTTTTCTTGCGATACCAGCACGCCGCCGCGCGCCGCAACCGCACTGCGTAAAAAATCCATAAGTCCGACGCCCGCCACCTCAGCCGGATGCTGAAACCAAAGATACAAACCCATTTTTGCCCGCTCTTCGGGCGGCTGCGCCATAATTTCTTTACCATCAAATATAATACCGCCCCCCGTCACCTTAATATGAGGGCTCCCCATAATAGCACCGGCAAGTGTTGTTTTCCCTGAACCATTCGGGCCCATAAGAAAATGCACTTCGCCCTGCCCGACCGCAAGCGAAGCCCCAAAGAGAATTTTCTTCCCTTCAATCTCCGCATATAAATTATCTATCGCAAGTAATGGCATCACTGCAATCATAGCATGGTTTTAACGCCATTTCAAAACGCCTCGACTGCGGTCGAGGCGTTTTGATCCTTGCGATGCTAAAAATCCCGCGGTAAAAAGCAACGAATCGCCCGGCAGAAAAAATCCGATAAAGAGTCCGGACTCCGCGAATATAATCGCAAAAAGTCCCAGATACCCGACGGTTTTGATGATCGTTGCAACATCAAACATAAAAATCAACTATCAGAACTTGCTTCTGCGAAACCCCTGTGCAGTATTGCCTCCTGGACGAAATCCGGAGCTTGCGCGATACGGAGAGCTACGACGGCGATGGATTGAATAGCGCACGGGCGCGGGCGCTACAAACGATACTTGCGGCAATCCCTCAGGCAATGCCGATATCGGCAAACTTTTTCTAGTGAGGCGTTCAATCGCGCGCACCGCATTGCGCTCGGTCGGCAATGCAAATGCAATGGCATGCCCCCCGGCGCCCGCGCGCGCGGTGCGGCCGATACGATGCACATAATCCTCGCTCGACATCGGCAGATCGTAATTCACCACCAGCTCAATGCCCCGCACATCAATACCGCGCGACGCAATATCAGTGGCGACCAGCACACGATATCTGCCGATTTTGAATCCTTCCAACGCATCACGGCGCTGGCCAAGAGTACGATTGGAATGAATCTCCGTTGCATTAACGCCCATCATCCGTATCTGTCCCGCAATCCGCTTCACTCCGTGTTTCGTGCGCGCAAACACCAGCGTGGGTCCCTTGTATTGCTCAAATAATTTTGCCAAGAGCGCTATTTTACGATCAGCCGGCACAATAAAAAGTTCCTGAGTCACGCGCTCTGCGGTCGTGCCGGTAGTGGCAATCTCCACCTGTACGGGCAATTGCATCTGGGCTGACGCAATTTTCATAATTTCCGGCGGCATAGTCGCGGAAAAAAGCATCACTTGCCGCTCTTTGGGGAGTGCTGAAAAAATCCTTTGGATCTGGGGCCAAAATCCCATATCCAGCATACGATCCGCTTCATCCAATACCACAATCCCCACCGCATCCAACCGTATTGTCTTGCGCTCCAAGTGATCAATGAGCCGTCCGGGCGTTGCGATAATAATATGGGGATTTTTCCGCAGTGCCTGTAATTGCGGTCCAAATCCTGCGCCTCCGATGAGAATCGCAGTGCGAATGCCAAGCCCCTGCCCGACTTTACGCATCACCTCCTCCACTTGTGCGGCAAGCTCCCGCGTCGGCAAAACAATAAGCCCTTGCTTTTTTAATATACCGATGCGCTGAATCATCGGCACGCCGAATGCCAGTGTCTTGCCGGTACCGGTCTGCGCAATGCCTACCATATCTTTTCCTTGTATTGCAATCGGAATTGCCTGCTCCTGGATTGGCGTGGGCGCTGTAAAACGCAAACGCGCCAAAATATCCAAAAGTGCCGGCGCTATACCAAGGCCGTTAAAACTTTTTCCTGTTTGTTCTTGTTTTTCTTGATGCATAATAAATGATATATTTAATTATATAGACCCTTTACACAATAACCCTTTCTACTGCACTATGAAAATTACGGCTACGAAAAATTATTGTGCAAAAGGTCTTATGACCACAACGACTAATATCTGCGTATTCGGCGACTCTATCGCCTATGGCGCATGGGATGACTACGGCGGATGGGTGGATCGCCTGCGTGCATACCTCCACGGACAAGTCCTCGCCTCCCATTTTCAATCATACTACTTTTTGTATCATCTCGGTATCCCGGGCAATACCGCGGCAGATGTGCTTGCGCGATTACCCGGCGAAGCAGTCGCGCGCGAGCCGCATGTAATTATTTTCGCCATAGGCATCAATGACAGCCGATGGCAGGAACCGGGCCATACTCCCCATGTCACCGAGGCCGCATTCCGCGAAAATATCGCGCACCTGATCGCCGCGGCGCGACGCATCACCCCAGCCATTGTCTTTATCGGACTCACACCAGTGAATGAATCCAAAACCATGCCGTTTGAACCCGATTGCGCTTTTGAAAATGAACGGATACTTCATTACAACGACATCATCCGGCAAATGACCCAAGACGCAAGCACGCTTTTTCTTGACGTGTATTCCGCGATCTCCCCGGTCATAGATTTGCAAGACGGCCTGCACCCCAATCGCACCGGTCATGAAAAACTTTTTATGCTCATCCGCGATTTTCTTACCCGCGCACACCTCCTCTAAAACTGCACTCCTACTTTTTCATTTTCTTCCGCTCCGCCTCATTCAGAAATTGTTTACGCAAACGTATACTTTGGGGAGTAATCTCCAGATACTCATCCTCCACCATAACCTCAAGCCCGCGTTCAATAGAAAGCGCAAGAAATGGCGTCAGCATAATCGCCTCGTCCGACCCCGATGCGCGCATATTACTCAACTGCTTTCCCTTAGTTGGATTCACACTCATTTCTTCTCCCTTAGCGGTATTGCCAATCACCATACCCTGATACACCTCCATAGCAGGTCCTATGTAGAGCATCCCGCGATCCTGTAGATTGTAAAGCGAGAAACCAAGCGCCTTGCCGCTTGCCATAGAAATCATAGATCCTGAAGTGCGTTTGCGAATTTCGCCCGCAAACGGCCTGAATCCTACCACACGCGATGCAAAAATCCCCTCACCCTTAGTATCAATCATAAACTGATTACGGTATCCGAGGATCCCCCGTGTCGGTCCCTCAAAAGTCAGCCGCGCGTGGGCATCTTTCTGGGTAATACCCGTCATCACAAAGCATCTCCCGCCAAGCCGTTCAATAATCGCGCCCTGATATTCCGTCGGCGTATCCACAATCACTTCTTCAAACGGCTCTGTCTTCGCGCCGCGCTCGATGTGGATAATCACCTGCGGCTGGGACACTTGCAATTCGTATCCGGCGCGGCGCATATTCTCAAGTAAAATTGCGATATGCAGCTCGCCGCGGCCCGAGACGCGGAAAGTGTCCATCGTCCCAAAATCAACTTTGAGTCCGACATTTACTTCCAATTCGCGCTCCAGATACTCGCGGATCTGCCGCGAGGTAACAAACTTGCCTTCGCGGCCCGCAAACGGAGAATTATTAACAAGAAAATTCAATTCAATCGTGGGTTCATCAATCGCAATCGCCGGCAACGGCTCCGCGTTTTGATCCGTAGTGATGGTCTCGCCGATCTCAATATCGCCAATCCCCGCAATGAGCACAATATCTCCGGAGCTCGCCTCTGTCTGCTCCGTCTTTTCCATACCGCTGAAGCCAAATATCTTATTTATCTTGCCGGAGCGTGCGGTACCATCCGGCTTTTTGACAAAAACATTTTCTCCGGCGCGCGCCGTGCCTTCGTAAATCCTCCCCACCGCAAGCCGCCCAAGAAAATTATCATAACCGAGATTAAACGGCTGAAGGCGCAAGGGTTTTTCGGATAGAGCCACGGATGACGCAGACGGCACATGCCGCACAATTGTATCAAGCAGAGGCGTCAAATCCTGCGACTCATCCGTCAATTTTAATTTAGCAATACCGAGCCGCCCAATAGTATACACCACCAGAAAACTCGCCTGATCATCATCCGCGCCAAGTTCCAAGAAAAGCTCCAGCACAGCATCCTCGCACCGCACGGGGTCCGCCGCGGGCTTGTCAATTTTATTGATGACGACAATCGGTTTCAAACCAAGTTCCAACGATTTTTTCAGCACAAAACGCGTCTGCGGCATAGGTCCCTCCTGCGCATCCACGACGAGCAGTACCGTATCAATACTGCGCAGTACCCGCTCCACTTCGCTCCCAAAATCCGCGTGCCCGGGCGTATCCACAATATTAATTTTGTTGCCCTGATACATAATCGCGGCGTTTTTGGCGTAAATCGTAATACCGCGCTCCTGTTCCAGCGCGTTAGTATCCATAGACATACCTTCCTTAAAAACACCCGTTTGGCGCAGTAAGGCATCAGTCAATGTCGTCTTGCCGTGGTCCACATGCGCGATAATTGCGATATTTCTTATTTCCATAATTTTATTCACTTATCATCAGCGACCTCAATATATGGTCTTCGCAAGACCATATATTGCAATATCGCATATCTCCATAAAAAAACGGCCGCCGAGGCCCTAAAACCTATCTATCATATTATACTATTAAGATAATCTTGTCAACAAAGAGCGCGGCCTGATGGCCGCGCTCTTACAAACTCCCCTATTCCGCCGCGAGCATTTCCACTTCAAAAATCAGCGTGGCGTTGGGCGGAATTGTCCCCTGGCCGGTTGCGCCGTATGCGAGCGGCGCTGGAATCGTAAGTTTCCGTTTTCCCCCGACTTTCATGCCAATCAATCCCTGCTCCCATCCGGGAATAACCATGCCTTGTCCCAGCTGAAACGCAAACGGAGTACCGCGATCGTACGAGCTGTCAAACTTCGTGCCGTCGGTCAAGGTGCCGATGTAATTGACCTGCACCGTCATACCCGATTTTGCTTCAGCGCCCGCGCCTATTCTTTCGTCTTCCACTTTTAATTCCGGCGCCGTGTTTGCCGCCGCCTGCGGCGGCGTCTCAACTACCGAAACTTCTATCGGCGCCGCCGGCGCCCGACTTTTCATCAGAAAATAAATCAGCCCTCCTACGACTATAACCACAATACCAATAATCATATATCTCATAAACAATATCGTTTAAAGAATAATCTTTTTCTATATTACCACGCGGCAATCATTGTGCAACTTATTTTTATTCGTACAACTTTACGATCGTAAAGTTGTACGAATAAAAAAACTCCTGACTGCAGGACATAATCATTTTAGCGCATCCCACAGCGCCGGATCCTCGCCGCCGTCAATTTTGAAAATCGCGATGCCGCGGACGCCAAGTTTCTTCGCGAGCAGAACTTTATCCTTGATCGCTTGCGCATCGCTCCACCAGACCAGCCGTTGAAGCGGCACGGGTACGGCAACCGTGGTTGTGGCAGTAGTCGTAGCAATGCCATCCACGGATTCCGGCACCACGATACTGGATGACGCGATCTCATTCTCATTGGACGGCGGTACCTGCTCCGCCGCGGGCGAATAAAGAAAACTCAATTCCCCTGCTCTGTTGCGATTCGGTACCGCGCCAAAACGCGCAGCAAGCTCCGTCCCATACCGCGGATTAAACGACCACAAAATATCGTACAGAAATCCCTTGCCGTACGGACTCACTTCGGATTCATAGCCGTAGGTGGCAACGCCGATAAATATTTTTTTCTTTGCAATGTCCCGCATCGCAACCCGCACTGCTTTTTCCACCCATTGGGGATCCGCAATCGGCATATACAGCCCCTCCGCCGCTTTATTCAATTTCAAATCAATCCTCCCCTGATCATACGCCATGATCCGCACGCGGTCGCAGTATTTGTTGATCGCAACAAAATCATTGGCAAATCGGGTGTCCGCGGGTATTTTGACAAAACGATCCGCCAGCGGCGTCCGCGCTTCAATCGTGCAGGAAACAAATTTCTTCCCAATCGCTTTATACAAATCGCGCAGAAAAAGAGCAAAGTATTGCTTGGTGTCGGCTTTTTTTGATTCATAATCAATATCAATCCCGTCAAATCCCCGAATGTTCACTTCCTGCACGATGGCGGCAATATGCGCTTTTCGCAATCGCGAACTCTTCAGCAC
>JBASTK010000141.1:0-2761 GCA_049274855.1 Candidatus Sungiibacteriota bacterium
GATCTTCAACGGGCATGGGAATGAGAATACTATCGCTGGTCAGGATGGCGAAGAGTTAATTTCTGTTGGACAGAATGAGGCACTATTACAAGGAAGCAAGGTCTTTATTAGAGCTTGTAGTGCTGGGGCATCGCTTGGATTGCGAATTATGCAGTCGGGGGCAGTTGGTTTTATCGGCTATAAAGATGTTTTTGTTTTTCTCCATGATAAAGAAAAGGCCAATAAACCGCTCAATGATAAGTTGGCCAGACCATTTTTAGAATGTTCAAACGAAGTTGCAATATCGCTTGTCAGAGGAAATTCTGTTGAGCGGGCGCATGAAAATAGTATGCGGGTATACAAAGAAAAGATTGATGAGATGCTGACAAGTAAATTTGCGGCTACTCATCTTTTACCCTTTCTCTATTGGAATATGACTAACCAAGTATGCTATCCTAAGTAACTTATTTTTTTGTCAACATGTCCGTCACTATTCACTCCGCACAGATTGTCGGGCTTGATGCAAAAATCATTTCGGTTGAAGTAGACATCTCCCCGGGACTGCATCTTTTTACCATCGTGGGACTTGCAGACAAAGAAGTGCAGGAATCGCGCGAGCGCATCTCGGCGGCAATCAAAAATATCGGGGCGCTCGCCCCGCACAAAAAAAGTCAGCGCGTGATCGTAAACTTAGCGCCCGCGGACATCAAAAAAGAGGGTCCGGCGTTTGATCTTGCTATCGCGCTGGGCTTTTTACTGGCATCCGGGCAAGTCGCCTTCAAACCGGAGGGCAAAATATTTTTAGGGGAGCTTGGTCTTGACGGCGCGCTCCGCCGCGTACCCGGAGTTCTTGCTATTGCCCTTGCCGCCAAACACGCGGGATTCACTGATATTATTCTCCCGCACGACAACGGCTCCGAGGCAGCACTCGTGGAGGGTATTACTGCGTATGAGGTACGCACGATTGCCGAGGTTTGCGATTTTCTCGCCGGACGCATCGCCATAGCACCGACTCCGCGTCCGGCGCTTGCGCTCGGCACAGATATTAATTACCCGATTGATTTCAAAGACATCCGCGGGCAATTTAAGGCAAAACGAGCGCTGGAAATCGCGGCCGCCGGCGGACATCATGTCCTACTGGAAGGCCCGCCGGGTGCGGGCAAAACCATTCTTGCATCCGCTATTCCCTCCATCCTTCCTCCGCTCGACCGGGAAGAAATCTTCGAGGTGACAAAAATCTATAGCATCGCGGGATTACTTCCGGCTACCGGTGAGGCGTATCTTTCGCGCCGACCGTTCCGCAATCCGCATCATACCTCGTCCCATATCGCACTCATCGGCGGCGGCAGTCACCCGCGCCCAGGCGAGGCAACGCTCGCGCACCGTGGGGTCTTGTTTCTGGATGAATTTCCAGAGTTTGATAGGCGAGTGATAGAATCGCTCCGCCAGCCGCTGGAAGCGCGTACTATTACAGTCGCGCGCGCCGCAGGCACCGCGACTTTTCCCGCGCATTTTATGCTTATCGCAAGCCAAAATCCCTGCCCGTGCGGCAATTTTGGCAATGCCCTGCGCGACTGCGTCTGCTCGCCGGGCGCGGTGATGAAATACAAAAAGAAAATATCCGGGCCGATCCTTGATCGGATTGATCTGTATGCAGAAACCCCGGCAGTGGCGTACGAAAAATTGGAAGGGGATGAGGAAGAGTCCTCGGCGGTCGTGCGGGAGCGCGTTGCGGCCGCGCGAGAAATCCAGCGCGAGCGATTCGCCAACACTCCCATCACGACCAACGCCGAAATGGGACTCCGTGAAATCAAAGCGCATCTCAAAATTAAAGAATCCCTCAAGCCAATGCTACGGCTCGCCCACGAAAAACACCACCTCTCGGCACGCGCGTATCACCGACTCCTCAAAGTAAGCCGCACGATTGCCGACCTCGCCGGATCCCCGGAAATAGAAGCCAACCACCTTGCCGAAGCATTGCAATATAGGCCGAAGCAAGAGCTGTAGCGTGAAAAAGGCAATCGGCTCATAATAGTATCTGATATACATCAATCACGCCCACTTATAAATAAAAAACGTTTGAAGTCCGACTTCAAACGTTTTTCAAAAACTGAATGGAAACCGCGTCTTATTCTTTTGCCTGTCTGTGTATAATACCATCGAGCAGACTTCCAATCCCCAAGAGGGCGAGCACAATCGCGTCATTGAATAAATGCTCTTGCGACATACCGAGAACGGTACCTCCAATCTGTTGAGTCCACCACGCGCTCAACAACGAGAGAAAAGCCACGAAAAGGAATATTCTGCCAAGATTCGTAAAGAATGTAGTTTTCATATTGCAATAATATACGGTTACTGATTAAATTTCGACCTTTCATGTACTGTCGTTATTTCTTTTTTGATAATTTGTAAACTGAAAGTATTTCTTTTATCGCCGTTGATTCTTTTCCTGATTTGATTTGTTCGATAACATGCGTAGATAGATGATTTTCCAAAATCATGTCCTCCACGCGAGATAAAGCCTGCTTTACAGCAAGAGATTGATTGATAATATCAACGCAGTACTGTTCTTCTTCAACCATTTTCTGTAGTCCACGAATTTGCCCCTCCAAAATTTTAAGCCTACGAATAATCCTCTTTTTGATTGATTTATTCATACAACTACATAATACCCCCATGGGGTATATCTTGTCAAGTGCAGTGCGACATACCCAAAGCACAACCATTGAACGAGAAGACGGCAATGAGGGATAAACGCGCCGCGTGAATAGTAAGCAAATAA
>JBASTK010000142.1:0-10030 GCA_049274855.1 Candidatus Sungiibacteriota bacterium
GCTATCTGTGGCATCGCCGCGCTCGCGCAGTACTGCCGCATCCTGCCGCAAATCCTCTAGTGTCGCCTCACGCACCATCGGCGCTCCCTCGCGAGTCCTCACGACAACATTTTCCCCTATTTCTAAAATAAGCGATACATGGCTCGTCCGGCGGCGAATGGGCGCTGCTCTACCAAATGCACGCGGTCGAAATCGTTTGGATACCGGTCCGGGATTCACCCGGACATCTTTAATCGTCATCGCTTTCCCGCTAACAAGAAAATTGTGCTTGGCATTGGCAATGGCGGATTGTAGCAGTTTATACAGGGGATCACTCGCGCGTTTAACAAGACCGCCAAGCTCGCGCTCGGCATTCTCTACGGTCATCCCTTTAATAAGATCGCCCGCAAGACGCACCTTGCGCGGCGCTATATGCAAATGACGAAGGGTTGCTTTAATTTCCATATTTCAAAGGCAAAAATCAAAACGCAAAACGCAAAAGAACGGTGTCCTCATTGCGGCGGGATTGTTTTTACTTTTATCTTGTCGTTTTTCCTTTTGCATTTTTATTTTTTACTTTCATTTGCGGCCGGCGCGGCTTTTGCCTTTTCCGCTTCTACCGCTTTCTGTTCTTGTTCTTTTTGCATTTTACCGCCGTGGCGCACGAATTTTCTTGTCGGAGAAAATTCACCCAAACAATGACCCACCATATCCTCCATAACCCTCACCTCAATAAAATTCTTCCCGTTATGCACGGCAAATAAATACCCAATCATATCAGGCGTAATCGTAGAATCCCGCGACCATGTCTTGATCGCGGTCTTGCCGCCCGATGCCACCCGCGCCATATGTTTGGCGATAGATGGATGAATATAGGGGCCTTTCTTTAAACTGCGTGACATAAATTAAAATTTCAAAATCCAAATGACAAATCAATGATTAAAGTCCAAAATCCAAAAGCGTTTTTGACATTTAGATTTTGGATTTGATTTGATATTTGAACTTTGGCATTTGTTATTTTTTCCTGCGCGAAAGAATGTATTTACTCGACCGTTTCTTACGATCCCGCGTTTTGACTCCCCGCGCGGGCTTGCCCCACGGTGTTGCCGGACCCCTGCGCCGACCAATCAACGAGCGCCCCTCACCCCCGCCGTGCGGGTGATCTACCGGATTCATAGCGCTTCCGCGTACCGTCGGACGAATCCCCATACGCCGCGCACGTCCCGCATTCCCAATCGTCATAAACCGATGCTCGGGATTGGACAACGCACCAATAGATGCCCAGTTCTGCGAACGCACCATACGCACCTCGCGGGAAGGAAGCTGGATATGAGTGTACCCGTTTTCCTGCGCCAATACAAATGCGCCGACGCCGGCGGATCGCGCCAAAACTCCGCCCCGCCCCGCCTCCAATTCAACATTATATACTGTCGTCCCCACCGGAATTTTATTCAAAGGAAGACGATTGCCGACCATAATCGGAGCATCCGGCGACACCATCATCTCACTGCCGACTTGCCATCCCTGAGGCGCCAAAACATAGCGTTTCTCGCCGTCGCGATACACGACAAGCGCAATAAAACAAGTACGATTGGGGTCGTATTCAATAGATACAACTCGTGCCGCCACCCCAATTTTATCATAGCGAAAATCAATCTCACGCCAAAGCCGCTTGACTCCGCCGCCTTTGTGCCGCACCGTAATGCGTCCCGCAGAATTGCGCCCGACATGACGCTGTCGCCCGCGAGTCAGACGCTTTTCAGGATCATTCGTCGTAATAACGCCGCGCCACTCAATAAATTCCATAGATCGGCGCGACGGAGATGTAGGGGGATACTTTTTCATAAATCTAAATTTCAAAATCCAAATGACAAATCAAGTTCAAATATCAAAATCCAAATGTTGTGATTAATTTTGACATTGGGATTTTGGATTTGATTTGACATTTGAACTTTGACATTGATCATAACATTTCTATCTTCTGTCCTTCTTTCAACTGAACCATTGCTTTCTTAAATCCCCGTTTCCATCCAATTTGCCTGCCGCGCCGCCGCTCCTTTGCGGGCTGAACAGCCACGCGAACGCAATCAACCGCAACCCCATAACGCGCCGCCACTGCCGATGCCACCGTACGTTTGTTGGCAAGCGCCGCAACCTTAAACACATAAATGCCGTGCGCTGAAAAATCCGTTGTCTTCTCTGTCGTATGCGGAGCAATCAAAATATCCGCGCCTACACCCCTCATACTATTCTCCTCTGTATGCAAAAAGTCCTTATCTTCCCGTGGCGTTATTTCCTCGCGCGATTCGGTATCCAAGGAAGCGGCGGCGCGCGGCAATACTGCCGCCGGCTGTAAATCCCGCTTTTCATCTTTTTTCCCCAAAATTTTATCCCACAATCCCATAATTTATTTTAAGAGGAATACCGCCTCCTTCGGCAAAACCAAAAACTTATGCTGCAGCAAAGTATACGCATTCAAATTCCGCGCCTCGTCCACCGCCACATACGGCAAATTGCGCAGGGCACGGCGTGCCATAGCATCTTTTCCCGCCAGCGCTACCAATGCGCCGTTGCCCTTGGTAATTTTCTCAAATGCGCTGTTTTTAGAAAATCGCTTAAAAAACAGCGCAGCATTTTTGGTCTTTGCCTCCGAAAAATGCATCTCATCAAGCACAATAATTGTATTGTCGCGCATCTTTGCCGATAACACAGTATAGAGCGCCTTTTTTGCCATCTTCTTGTTAATCTTTTTTTCGTAGTTTTTCTCCTTATTCGGTCCATGCGAAACGCCGCCGCCTCTCCAGAGAGGCGAACGGATGGATCCATGCCGCGCCCTGCCTGTGCCTTTTTGTTGCCATGGCTTTTTCCCGCCCCCGCGCACCTCGCCCCGATCCTTGGTATGCGCGGTGCCAGCGCGCGCGTTTGCCGCATAACTCACCGCAACCTGATGCACCAAATCCGCATTCCAACCAACGCCGAAAATCCCATCCGGCAATTCCATTGTCCCGGTTTCCTCTGACATTAAGTTATATATCTTAACTTGCATGCGATTATTTACGATAAATTTATAAACGCTGACAAATCATCAAGATTTATCCTCGTATTTCAAGAAGCGTCCCTCTCCTGCCCGGCACTGCCCCGGACACTGCAATCAAAGTCTCCGCCACATCCACGCGCACAATTTTCAAATTCTTCACCGACACCCGATCACCCCCCATCCTGCCTCCCATCTTGATTCCCTTTGCCACCCTGCCGCCAGCTCTCCCGCCGCCGCCGCCAATGGAGCCCGGCTCTCGGTGCGCGTGCTTGGTGCCGTGCGTGGCGGGTGCTCCGTGAAATCCATGCCGCTTCACCACACCCTGAAATCCTTTTGCCTTGGAGATGCCGCTCACTTTGACCATATCGCCCTCCTGAAAAATAGATGCCGCGATACGCTCTCCCCGCGCCAGCACTCCATCCTCAATATTATTCATACGAAACTCCCGTACATATCGGAAATTGCCGAAATCGTCAAAATGCGCTTTTTGCGCCTTGCGGATCTGCTTTGCTTTGCGCTCGCCCATCCCCACCTGAATTGCCGCGTAGCCGTCGCGCTCCTGTGTCCGCACCATAAGAACGGTATTTGCCGGCACGCGCACCATCGTCACCGGGATCACGCGTCCCTCGGCGTCAAACAATTGGCTCATGCCTATTTTTTCTCCCAAAAGAAATTTCATAATAATAACACTATTTTGACAACAAAAAAGCCGGATGCCCGGCGCGGTGGTACCAGACGAATTTTTTTCTTATTCCTTTATGTTAAACAAACATTTGTGTACGCACCGAAAATTTGCGTATCGACTAGGGAAAGATGTGCGTAAAAAGCTCAAGTTTCTTAATCCGTTTATCGTGTTCGTGGACATCATCAGTGATTCTTCCGTGAAGCGCTGTATGCGCCGCCTCTTCTTTTTCCGTTTTATCAAATCTGGTCATAATTCCATCAACCGCCTGCAAGATTTTTACCGTCTCACCCCGCATTTCTTCGGTAATCTCTTCTTTCAACCCCTTTCTTGTCTCATAAAGCCGCTCATCAATGTATGTCTTCATCCCGTCAAAACGCACATCGAAGTATCCTTTCTTCAGCCCTTCAAGGCGCATATCTAAATACGCTTCAGTGACAAATCGTTCCTCTTTACTCTCCTTTTTTCGCTTTATCCTCTGCATAATTATTCACTGAAATGTTTTGATTTCAATATCCACGCCGGCGGGCAAACTTAAATTCGTCAGCGCATCAATGATCTTGGGCGTCGGATCCAAAATATCAATCAGGCGCTTATGCACGCGCATCTCAAACTGCTCGCGCGCATTTTTGTGCACAAAGCTTGAGCGATTCACGGTGTATTTATGAATCTCTGTCGGCAGTGGCACCGGCCCTACCACATCAGCCCCGGATCGCGCGGCGGTATCCATAATCGCGCGTACTGAGCTGTCAATAATCTTGGCATCGTACGCGCGCACGCGAATACGCAATCGCAAGCGCCCCTCTGATTCTATCTTTTTTACCTCTGTCGCCATAATGGAAAGGTGCGAGACAACGCACGGAACCCAAGTTCCGTGCGTTGCATTTCTATTATTTCAGTATCTTTGTCACCACTCCGGCACCGACTGTTTTGCCTCCTTCACGGAGCGCAAACCGCTGTTTCTCTTCCAACGCCACCGGCACAATCAATTTTACGGTGAATGTAATCGTGTCTCCGGGCATCGTCATCTCCACTCCCTGCGGCAGAGCCACCTCGCCTGTGACATCAGTCGTACGGATATAGAACTGCGGCTTGTAGCCGGAGAAAAACGGCGTATGGCGGCCTCCTTCTTCTTTAGTCAAGATATACACTTCGGATTCAAATTCGGTGTGCGGGGTCACGGTGCCGGGCTTGACGATCACCTGACCGCGCTCCACATCTTCTTTTTTCAAACCACGCAAAAGAATGCCCGCATTATCGCCCGCCATGCCCTCGTCAAGGGACTTATTAAACATCTCAATACCGGTAATAATGGTTTTCTGCGTATCCTTGATGCCCACAATTTCAACCTCATCATTAACTTTGAAGCGCCCGCGCTCTACCCTGCCCGTCACTACGGTCCCGCGTCCTTCAATAGAAAACACATCCTCAATCGGCATCAAAAACGGCTTGTCCACATCACGCACCGGATCAGGGATAAAGGTATCAAGCGCCTCGGTAAGTTCAAAAACCTTTTTCACCCACTCGTCATCCGCCGAGGTCGCATTGAGCGCTTTGAGGGCAGAGCCGCGGATAATCGGCGTGGTGTCCCCCGGGAAATCATATTTCTTCAAAAGTTCGCGGACTTCTTGTTCCACGAGATCCACCAGTTCCGGATCATCCACCATATCCACTTTGTTCAAGAAAACCACGACCGCCGGCACCCCGACTTGCCGTGCAAGCAAAATATGCTCGCGGGTCTGAGGCATGGGGCCGTCTGTCGCAGACACCACCAAAATCGCGCCGTCCATCTGGGCCGCTCCAGTAATCATATTCTTGATATAATCCGCGTGTCCGGGCGCGTCAATATGCGCGTAGTGGCGCTTTGCGGTTTCGTACTCCGAATGATGCAGAGCAATGGTAATCCCGCGCGCTTTTTCCTCCGGCGCATTGTCAATCTCGCTCACCGACTCTACGCGCGAAACAAAGCCCTTGAGATGCAGGACATTGGTAATCGCCGCGGTAAGGGTCGTCTTGCCGTGGTCAACATGTCCGATGGTGCCGACATTAACATGCGGCTTATTGCGTTGAAATTTCTCAGCCATAGTATTTGTTTAATTAGTTGATGAGTTTAATAATTATTTGTTTACTGCAATAAAATAGATGCATACGGATTATCGTATCATAGTATCAAAATCCGTGCAAGTCCACTATTATAAGGTCAAATCGGCAGGTCTTCCAGTCGGATATCCGCAAGGCGAATCGTGGTCTCGTGCGACGCCGGTTCCGGTTTTTGCCACTCATCAAACATCATCTCCATTTCTCCCGCATCTTCAGATTTATATCCTTCATCATACAGAGGCATATCAAATTGCTCATCAGTGGCGTGATCCGCCTCTCGAGGTAACTGCGCAGGCATGACTGGCAGATGCAGAGATACTGGCGCGGCGCCCGCGGGCGCCGCGTTCGCCGTACTCCCGACACCTGCGCCCGTGCCAGTTCCAGTAAGCCGCGAGTACTCAGTAAAAGACATCACCACCGCCTCGGGCTCGTCATTTTCCACGAGGATCAATTTCTCCCCATTGCCCCGCACCAATTTTTTTATCATCGCAAAATCCATATCCATCAAGATTCATTGTCATTCCCGCGCAAACGGGAATCCGGTTATATCGGACATTTCAAAAAAATCAACAAACAATACCAGAACCATACCAAACCCCCGCCAATTATTCAACCCTTACCCCGACGGGCACACCTGCCGGGGTCTTTTTATTTCTATCTCAATCGTGTAAAAACGGACGACAAATAATATATCAGTGTCCCTTCAAGTATCGCAAAAACTCTTCTGCGGTCAATCCCGCTTGCCGAAGAATAGAGTGGATCATTCTCCGCGAAAGATCTCCGGGGTGGAATGCAACAGTCACCTGCCGCTTCGTGAGCGGATGTTCAAATCGAAAATGGCTCCCGCGGCTCCGCACTATCCGAAACCCTGCCTTCAACAGGGTATGAATCATGTCTTTTGCGCGAATAATGGGGAGTAACGACATCAGCACTATGCGCTCAAAGCAAATGCGCGACTTCTTTTGGTTGCCCCGCCTCGTTCAAGCAATATGCATTCACAATGGAATTCAAGCCCTTTCCGCGCCAATCTTTTTGCTTCAGACATTGTCCGACCCCCGGCAATAAATCCTGGCGCTGCCGGCACCGTCACGGTAAAACCCGGATCGGGATCATTCGCTTCAAATATACAAAGAAATTCCCCAAACTTCGTAGCAATATTTTCCTCTTGTTTTTGCGTGTCTTTCTTACCCATACGACTATGATAACCAATCATTGATAAAGCGTCAATACAATCATCGGTAACCCCTCGCACCCCTTCATTTTTGGCTTATTTCCAAAGCTCCAAAATGTCATTCCCGACCCCCAATCAAGTTGAGGGCAGACCCGATTTGATTTACCAAAAATAAAAAGCGATAGCAAAATAATTTTGGTAAATGTTTGGATACGCGGATGCGGATGTCCCGTACGAATTCCCTGCCGGAGTTCACTTGCGCCCCTCAATAATCTGCTGCGCCACATTGTTGGGCACCTCCGCATAATGGTCAAACTCCATAGTGAATGACGCGCGACCCTGGGTGAGGGAACGCAGTGTCGTCACATAGCCAAACATTTCGGCAAGCGGCACTTTGGCGTCAATAATGCGGATGCCCATGCCCCGCTCGCCGGTGCCTTCTATCCGTGCCCGTTTGGAATTAAGATCGCCCATGGTCTCGCCCAAAAACTGCTCCGGCACAATGACTTCTATTTTCATCACCGGCTCCAGCATCACAAGGCCGGCCCGGCGCGCTGCCTCCTGCAAAGCAATAGACCCCGCGATTTTGAACGCCGCCTCGGACGAGTCCACTTCATGATACGAGCCGTCATAGAGCGCCACCATAATATCCACGAGAGGAAATCCTGCGAGCACGCCTTTTTCCAATGCTTCTTTTACGCCTTTTTCCACGGCAACGATATACTCCTGTGGGATCACGCCGCCCTTAATTTCATCTTCAAATTCAAACCCAGCGCCCCGCTCGCGCGGCTCCACGCGCAGGCGCACATGGCCGTACTGGCCGCGGCCGCCGGATTGCTTGATATATTTGCCCTCCGCTTCTGCGGTTTTTTTAATGGTTTCTTTGTACGCCACTTGGGGCCTGCCGACATTCGCCTCCACGCTAAACTCGCGCTTCATCCGATCCACGATGATCTCCAAATGCAATTCACCCATACCAGAGATAATCATCTCGCCGGTCTCGCTGTCGCCCTTAATCCGAAATGTCGGGTCCTCATCCCCGAGACGGCGGAGTGCAATGCCCATTTTCTCCTGATCCGCTTTTGTCTTCGGCTCAATTTTAAGCGATACCACGGGCTCAGGAAAAATAATTTTTTCAAGCATAATAATATGTTCAGGATCACAGAGCGTATCGCCGGTATGGGTATTCTTGAGGCCTACTAAAGCTCCAATATTGCCCGCAGAAATTTCTTTTAATTCCTCGCGCGAGTTGGCATGCAGGCGCAAGATGCGGCCAACCCGCTCCTGATCGCCAGTCGCGGTATTGTAGACATATGTCCCTGCTTTGAGCACGCCCGAATACACGCGGAAAAATGTCAGCTGTCCCACATAAGGATCCGCTTGCAGTTTGAATGCCAGAGCCGCAAACGGCTGATCCTCTCGTGCTAAACGCGTATCCTCTGCCCCCGTATCCGGATGCAGTCCCTTGACCGGCGGCAAATCCACTGGCGATGGCAGATAATCCACCACGCCATCCAGCACGAGTTGCACGCCTTTATTTTTGAGCGCAGATCCGGCAAACACCGGTACGAGACGAGACGCGATGGTCGCAGTACGAAGGGCGCGGCGCAATTCATCAATCCCAATCTCTTTGCCTTCCAGATACTGCTCAGTGAGCGCATCATCCGATTCTGCAATCTTTTCAATCATTTTGTGATGCCACTCATCCGCCGACGCTTTGAGCGGCGCTGGAATATCCACGAGTTCCAACTGCTCGCCATGCTCCCCGCGGAAATACACCGCCTTCATGCGGAGCAGATCAATCACGCCTTCATGCTCCTGCTCGTGGCCAATCGGAATCGTGAGCGCAACCGCGTTTGGGGTCAGGCGCTCGTAAATGGATTGAAGCGACCGCTCAAAAGATGCCCCGGTGCGATCAAGCTTGTTTATAAAGCAAATGCGCGGCACGCCGAATTTGTCCGCCTGTCGCCACACGGTTTCCGACTGCGGCTCCACGCCCGCAACCCCGTCAAACACCACCACCGCGCCGTCCAAGACGCGGAGCGACCGCTGTACCTCCACGGTAAAATCAATGTGCCCCGGCGTGTCAATGATATTAAACCGATACTCGTATTCTTTTCCGCGTTTGTCCGCGTTTATCGAGTCCGCGTTTGTCCGCGCCACATAAGTGGGTGTCCAAAACGCCGTCGTTGCCGCCGCCGTGATCGTAATACCGCGCTCCCGCTCCTGTTCCATCCAGTCCATCACGGTCGTGCCCTCATGCACCTCGCCGATTTTGTGCGATACGCCCGTATAAAAAAGCACCCGCTCCGTAGTAGTGGTTTTTCCCGCGTCAATATGCGCGATAATGCCGATGTTGCGTATGCGTTCTAATGGGTATTCAGAAGACATATATTAAAATTAACTGCGCCGTTTTCTCTGTGTCGCTTGCAATGAGCGGCGCGCATGCCTATTGCCTCCTGTCAGTACATTATCCTCAATTGCTTTGGGTACAAAATCTACCTCGGCCACGGAGGGCACACGAAAGGATAATATAGTTTTCCCGTTGGCATTGGTAACCGCAAGATCGCCCATACCAATAATATCCATGCCGATCAAGAGTTGGGGCTGCTGATCATCCGATGTATTATCATCTGGTATAAGTTGTGCTTCTGTGACACGAAGTTGACCAAACATCACATTATTTGGTAATGCAATATTGATAAGATAGGTGTTGGTGGGGGATTTTCCGTCACCATAGCGCACCTCAACCACGCCTGTTGGTTTAAGGCCAAGTTCGTCAGCAACCTTTTTGGTTATAGCAGAGTGAGTTGCCCCCGTATCCCAAATAGCGATGTATTCATTAAACTCAACTCGTTGTGCCCTCGCCTCCTCGGAAGTAACAGGCAGACACACGCCTACTTTCGTGTGCAATACCCGCGCCCGTCCATTATAACGAGTAGTAAAAGCGTGCTGCATAGGTCAAGAAAATACCGCTCTGGAATGAAATGTCTGGGTATAACTTTCCTGACCGGGGAGACATTGTTGAATTAAAAAAGTGCCGAGTTCAAACTTTTTTTTC
>JBASTK010000143.1:0-1817 GCA_049274855.1 Candidatus Sungiibacteriota bacterium
GAGATAAGATGATAATGAGTATGCTCTATGATATAGAGGAGGATAGAGAATGGCTGGTATTGATGATGCATTGGGATACGGTGATGACGACGACGAGATCCCCGATTTTAAGTTCAGTCGGAGAGGAGACAAAATTCTCGACGATCTTCAAAAAAGAATAGGAGCTCCTTCCCGCAAAGAGACGATGCGTTATGCCCTTAATTGGCTTGATGCCACTATGAATGAGCTTGATAAAGGACATAATCCGTGCCTTGAGTGTGAGGATGGAATCATGCGTGTCGTTATGCCACATACCCAAGAGGGCTTTTGGGATAAATAATGAGAGGACGCGATCAGTAAGCCCTCCAATCCGCGCAGGTGGATTGGAGGGGTTTTTATTTTGTGGCGTAGCCCGAATAAATATATGGTCTTGCGAAGACCATATATTTATTCAAGAGTGAGATGGTGGACATCTTGGACATCATTGATGCGCATATCGCGGAGCCATTGTTCAAAGTTTTTCTTGTAGTGGATAGGATCTCCAAAGCATTCGGTAAGAAAGCCCCTTTGCGTTATAGAGGGAAAATTTTTCTTGCCTAAGTAGTCAAGGTGGCTACTCCAGCGGTAGGTCTCTAAAAATTTGATTGCTTTCTCCGGATTCCGTAGCGTCTGCTCGCGCCATTCCGGGGTTACCAGATCAAGAGGATTGAGGTGAATGTAGTAAGGAAGATAAATGAAATGCGGTTCATTGACAACGGTGACTGATTTATATCTTCCTTGAAATAAGGCGCCGCTCCGTTTATATTTTTCGTTGAAATACTTTGCATAGCCCATATTGAGCTTTTTCATAAATTTTGTGACGCCATCATCAAAACGGGGCTTGAGCAGGAGATGGTAGTGGTTTGGCATAAGACAGAACGCGAGTATCTCTACCAATAATTCTCTCGGTTTCCGTTCAATATATGGTCTTGCGATGTCCTTAGGATTTTTTGTGAAGAAGTAAGTGAGATTATTGACCGGAGCGGTGTCGTTGAATTCAAACAGATCGTGGATAAAACGAAAATAATCCTCTTGTTGCATGAAGATGTTTCGTTTATCCACGCCGCGGTTCATGGTATGACAGATCGTACCGACGGCGACATTTCGTTTTTTATATCCCATACCTCCATTGTACGTGAATATATGGTCTTCGCAAGACCATATATTCATAGGTGGCAGTGGCGTAAAGGATGTTGTAGGAGTATCATATATGTATGATTTATCTTGCGGCGGATCATCGGGGGTTTCAATCAAAAGAGGCGATTAAAAAATCGCTCATTGAGCAGGGGGTTGAGATTGAGGACATAGGGGCTTTGGTGTATGACGCAGGGGATGATTATGTGGATTTTGCTGCGGCCGCGGCCGAAAAGATCGCCCAGAATTCTTCAGAACACAAGGGGATTTTTATCTGCGGCTCCGGGCATGGGATGGATATGGTTGCCAATAAATATCGCGGCGTGCGCGCCGCGGTCTGCTGGAATATGCAGGTCGCCCGGCAATCGCGCGAGCATGATGACGCAAATGTATTGGTGTTGCCGGCGGATTGGCTGGATGAGATGACGGCGCAGGAGATTGTAGCCGTATGGCTCGGCGCATCATTCAGCGGCGAAGACCGGCACATCCGCCGTTTGAAGAAAATTGAGAAAATAGAAGCAAGGAACTTCAAATGATTGAGATTATTCCTTCAATCAACGCGGCGACTTTTGAGGAAGCGCAAAAACGGATTGCGCGGGTTGAGCCGTTCGTTTCGTGGTGCCATCTGGATGTGACGGACGGCGTGTTTTCAAAGCATCTGACAT
>JBASTK010000144.1:0-2960 GCA_049274855.1 Candidatus Sungiibacteriota bacterium
GTATAAGACGTCGGTCCCGCAAAACGCGGGAAAGGTATAGTCTACTCTGCGAGTAATTGCAGAAAAAGTGTCAGACCGTCGGCCCGACAGGGCTGTGGCGGCCGCGGCGAGTAATCGCCGTGAGCAAAACCGACTCATATCGGTGAAGTCCTATTGCGATTAACCTGTTTGTGATAGGATAATACCGAGGGAAGTTGTGTATGAAATTAAACATAAAAATAAATGATTTTTTTGATTTAGTTCCAAAAAAGAAGTGGGTAAAAATTGCAGTATTAATATTCGACATATTTTTTATTGCAGATATTACCTATTTTCTTTGGAATTATTTTGTACATTAACCCCGTAGAGACTTGTCCCGATATGTCGGGACGGACTTATTCGCGCGAATAAGCGAATAGGTAATACGTCGGTTCTCCATTCAGTAAAATGGAGAGTGGTATAGTCCATACAGCGAGTAATCGTTGATAAACATGCGTGAGACAGGTTGGTCTCCTATCTACCACAGGCGTTGATACTTGAGAGTGGGTCGTCCCTAGTAAAATTTGCTACTTTCCCGAGTAATCGGGAATGACAATGCGGCTAATAACGGTGGATGCTTTAATGTACGAAGTGCTTTGCGGTCCAAAGCGTTCGAAAAAATAAATTAAAGTTAATACCGTGGGAAGAGCACTTTAATACAGCGATGTATTGAAGTGTTCCCCGTAACGACTTGTTTCCGCTTCAGGCGGAAACGGATAATTGCAAAATTTGCAATTATAATATGCCGATGCCCGACTTTGGATTTCTATCTGAAAGGGCAAAGATATAGTCTATGCCTCTAGTGATAGAGGGTTTCGTGTCCGCGTGATTCCGCGTTAAGTCAGCGCGAGTCCGCGGTTTTACGAAGTAAAACGTGACGAGAGGACCGGGATGAACGAACCTCTGGTCTGCCGGCTGTCCTGCCAAGGGCATTGCCGGGTAGCTATGTTCGGAAACGATAAGCGCTGAAAGCATCTAAGCGCGAAGCGTGCCTCAAGATAAGGTATCGTGTCTGCCGTAAGGCAGGCGTAAGATCCGTGAGAGATGATCACGTTGATAGGGTGTAGGTGTACGCGCGGCAACGCGCTCAGCCGAGCACTACTAATAGATCGATTTCATCTACCCAATTCAGCACATATTATTGCAATTTTCAAGCTCGTCTCGCGCGAGTCATGAAATTTGCCGGTGTTTTGTCTGCGCGTGTCCCACCTCTTCCCATTCTTCACCCCCACACCAAAAATGTTTGTACTGATTTCCTGGTAATTTAGCAGAACGTGCCCCACCTCTTCCCATTCCGAACAGAGAAGTGAAAGCGTTTTGTGCTGATGATACTTGGTGTAAATTAACGCCTGGGAAAGTAAGCTTTGCCAGGATATCAGTGTAAAGAATTTGGTGTGGGGGCGGGCAGAGCAGTGAAAGCACGCAGACCCGATGATACTTGGTGTAAATTAACGCCTGGGAAAGTAGGGTATGCCGGCATATTTCAGGATTCGCGCGCGAAAAAGTCCTTTGCGACAGAGAGTTGCAGAGGACTTTTTATTTTTTATGGGAAGTGGTAAAGTAGCAGTATGTTTTCATGGAGGGCGCGGCGACAGCTTGCGGCAATAGCAGTCGTTATGGCGGCGGCAGGGGGAGCCGCCTTGTGGTTTGGCGTACGATTTATTCCGACGCCTTCTTGTTTTGATAATCGTCAAAATCACGGCGAGATCGGTATTGATTGCGGCGGACCGTGTACGCCCTGCGAGCTGAGAAATCCCAAGGAATTGTCTCTATTTTGGGTGCGGATATCGCCCGCAGGCGGGGATTTGTATGATGCGGTAGCACTCGTGGAAAATAGAAATCAAATCCTTGCATCAGGCGATATTCGTTATGAGTTTACTCTTTTTGACGAGCTGGGGCTTGTCGCGCGTAAATCAGGCACGGCTTTTATCTATCCGCAGGAGCGGCTTTATGTTGTGGAGCCGGCTCTGCATACGACCCGAAAACCCACCAGGGTTGAATTTCGTGTGACGGGTATCGTATGGCGCACAAGCCAGGAATCACCGCCAATTATCGTTGTAGAGCATCGGGATTACGCCATTGTTGGGGAAGGCGCAAAAAAACAAAGCACCGTGACCGCGGATCTCCTCAATGCAAGTTCATTCAGTTTCCGCGCGTTTGAAGTGACGGTAGCGGTGTTTGATCCTGCCGGTAATCTGATCGGCGCCAATAAAGTTGCGGGTGATGATTTCGCTACCGATAGCCGCATGAGAATAAAATCACTTTGGCCATCCGCGCTGTCGGGCGATGTCGGGAAGATAGAGATAATCCCCCGAGTGAATCTATTTAATCCAGATACTATTATTAAGCCGCAATAACGCGAGTTTGTAGAGCGTAGTTTGTAGCCGGTAGAGATATGCTTTTTGCTACACACTACACACTACACACTACACACTTTGTTTATTTTTTATCATTTGCGTCGCTACGATTGGCTCCTTATGGGAGCTATTCTTATGCTGGTCGCTATTGGTCTCATATCGCTTTATAGTTTATCCGGCGTTTCCGCATTTCCTTTTTTTGGACGCCAGCTTCTATGGGTAGTGATTGGCATACTCTTTTTATTTTTCTCAAGTTTAATTGATTTTCGGCTCTTTCGTACGCAGAGCGCTGTGGTGTTTGCTTTTTATCTTTTGAGTGTTGTATCGCTTGCGGCGATTCTTGTGGTCGGGGCGCGCATCCATGGCGTCAAAGCATGGTTTCAGATCGGTGGCGTGGCTCTCCAGCCCGTGGAGGCGGCAAAATTGACGCTGGTGATTCTGCTTGCCAAGTTTTTTTCAAAGCGGCATATTGAGATTTATCGTATCCGGCATCTCGTCGTGTCCGGGCTCTATCTGCTTGTGCCGACCTTCCTCGTGCTTTTGCAGCCCGATCTTGGCTCGGCGATAGTGCTCATCGCCGTGTGG
>JBASTK010000145.1:0-2562 GCA_049274855.1 Candidatus Sungiibacteriota bacterium
CCTAAAGTGGTCTGGTTTGTCCAGACAGGTAATTGTGGATAACTTCGGCGGCGAAACTTGAAAAAATGAATAATGGTTTTGATTACGACTTTTTGAAATATACATCAGCAGGTCTCAGGTATCCGAGCGCTTGATGCCTTCGCTCAGTATTGTAGAATCGGAAATATTCTGTAAGCCCGTGCTGCGCCTCTTCCAGATTTCGGTATGATTTGAGATAAACATCCTCATACTTGACCGTCCGCCACAATCTTTCGGTGAATATGTTGTCCATGCACCTGCCTCGTCCGTCCATACTGATCTGAACATTCTTTTGAGTGAGCAGATCAGTATAGCGGGGTGAGGTGAAGTGCGATCCCTGATCTGAATTGTGGATATCGGGGATATTGACAGCTAACCCTCGTTCCAGATTCTCCAGACAGAACTCGATTTCAAGCGTTTCCGACAGCTGCCACGCGATTACATATCGGGAGAACCAGTCAAGCAGGACTACCAGATAACAGAATCCCGATTCCAATTTGACATAGGTGATATCGGTTCCCCAGATGTGATTGGGAAAACTCGCGGTAATATTGGTGAGCAGGTACGGGTATTTCTTGTGTGTGCCATCCGGATCGCTTAATCCCTTGTATTTCTTGGGGTAGATCGCCTCAATGCCCATCACGCGCATGAGTCGCCGGACATGATCGCGGCAGATGTGGATATCCTCATCGTCCAGCGCCATTCGTATTTTCCGGGACCCAAGAAACGGGTGTTTCGTGTAGATCCGGTCAATGCAGTCCATGATATGTTTGTCGCGCGGATCTTCTTTGGGTGTCGTGTACAAACTTGTGCGGGAGAGGTCAAGTAGTTTGGCTTGTCGGGATATGCTGATAGTCGGGTGGGCGCGTTCGATCAAATCTTTTCGTTCATGATGAGTCAAGGTGCAATTTTTTTTTCAGCCATTCAAGTTCGGTGTCGCGCTGACCAATGATGCGATACAGGCGGTCAACCAGATTTTGATGGTCATCCAATTCTTTGGGTTGCGCAAATGCGAGGTACGCGTTGGTGAGCAGCCGCTTTTTCCAGACACCGATCTGAATGGGATGCGCCTCATATTCGCCTGCGAGCTGGCTTGATGTTCTCATACCCTTAATTGCTTCAATGGCTACCACGGCTTTTTGCTTGGAGGTGAATACTTTTTTCATATACCCGTAAGTATACACCGGAAGTTGAGGCAAATTAACTGTCTATTTTTTCCAGACCATTATAGGGTTACCCTCATTCAAAAGAGCTTTCTGTATTGCGGACTTGATTCGATGCCCGCTACAATACTTTCATCATCTATCCTTTCATATAACTTTTTGTTTGTCAATGACGAGCTATGCCCGCGCTCCAGACCAGCCGCTACGCCACACACAATACATCCCTTATTCGGGCGAATTAGGGATGTATTTTAAAATTTCTTTTTATGCGCCGCAATACGTCGGATCAGAATTACAGGGACTACGCCCGTTTGCATCTTTTTTTCCAAATCCTCCGCGAGTGCGTGCTGGTCATAACCAAGGCAAATGACATCGGGCTTGTATTTTTTAATAACATCATACGCGCCGAGCACGCGATCGCCGAGAACCGCGCGGCTTGCATCCGTCAATTGAGGCTTAGCCTCACTATTGAGGCTTAGCCTCAATAGTTGCGCAACCGCACGTCGCCGTTCCTCCTCGCTGTGCCGCGGCGTTTTATTTTTTAACACCCGTACCACCTCATCCCGCGCCACCACCGCGATCAGTTCATCACCCTGCTCCCGCGCCATTGCCAAAAAATATCGATGCCCCTCGTGGAGACCATCAAAAACTCCGAACACCATAACTTTTTTTGTTGCGTCATAAAGTATCATTCTCATACGATCGTACGAGAATGATACTTTGGATAAAAAACGGAGTAATCTTTTTCTCATAATAAGCGGCGGCGATAAATAGTAGTTGATAACCTCATAAACTTGGGGCGAATTGAAACGCGGAACGCGGGATTTCGTGCTTATCAATCACGGATTGGTTCGCGCCGCCGCGGCGCGCGAAAATAATAATGCTGTTGTCTGCATATACCGCAGGCCATGCCGGGTCCGCGACCCGACGCGCCAGAAATGCCTGCGCCCACGGCGTCAAATCATGCCAATAAAAAACAATCGCGTTAAAACCGAATCGCGCCGACTCCTCCTGCCATTTATCCTCGCGCTCCTGCATGGGCACATAGACATCCTGAAAGAAAGATGCCGGATACGCCTCCGGACGATTGTCTACAAACACGCGCTCCCCCGGAAACAGATAATAAATCAAATAACCGCCGATGTCATAGTTATTGAATATCGGGCCTTTGATCCCTTCGCGCCGAAAAAAATCAGCGGCGCTGGAGACACTCTGACCACCCGCGCCGTGACGCAGGCCAATCCCCCATCCGCCATCCTTATACCGATCCCAAAACGCCGGATTTATGACAAATAAAAATACAAACAGGCACCCTGCGGCAAACAAAACAGCGGCATAATAATGTGCTGACAATTCCTTGTCTGTACTAGGCCGCTTATTC
>JBASTK010000146.1:0-2726 GCA_049274855.1 Candidatus Sungiibacteriota bacterium
CTTGCAATGCAGGAGTAAAGAGGGGTTGGATTATATATGATGAAGATGAATTAGTGATCATCCCTCGTTACAAAATATCAGATGCGGGACGCCGAGTTTTACATGAGTATGAATGGCGCAGAGAAAAATCCCTGCGTGACCGAATCAAATGATCCTCATCCAAGCCCGGCACTCCGTGTCGGGCTTTTTTATACGAGAGTAAGGTTGACCTTTCCATAAAATAAAATCGTTCGTAAATCAACACCCCTTCGGCAAGCCATGAAAAAATCTCTGCGAGTATTAGAAAATTATTTTAAATCTTTCATATATTTTTCAGTTTTTTCTCTACATGTCTGCACAGTAGTTATATGTATACCTGTTTGTGCATCAGAACGGGCATAATAATCAAAACATTCATAAAATACTTTTTGTTATATATAGCTACGGGAATTTATATCCGTTTTGTCAGATGATAAAAGTGGAATAATCATGGCAAGCGCCTGTACAGCAGTAAAGAAAGCCAGTACCAATGTCAGATATCGGACACCTTGAGTATACTCTGATCAGTTGCACTTCAGAACGGAATCCTGCCAGCAATGGCGAGGAATTTTTTATGTATTTATCTTGTGGATATCCGGCTATTGACATAATTTTGTGGTTGGTATAGCATTAAAGCACATTCGACATTCGTCGCGGCCCCGCTAGCAATAGCGGGGAATTTTATTTGTATAATCTCCAAAATCCATCTTGTATTCTATTAAAATCATCACTATCTATGCGCCCAAGTTTTGAGGACAATCTCCGATAATCAATCGTTCTTACTTATCGTGCAGTCGCCCTTTGAGATCTATCCACTCAAGAAACTTCTTCATGTATTAATGTCCGTGCCTTTTGATAATTTCACGCGCGCCGGGCGGATGATGCGGCCCCGAAGCGTGTATCCCTTTTGCAGGATGCGGGCGATGGCACCCGCGGGCGCCGCCGACTCTTCCTCGCCGATCGCCTCGTGCAGTTCGGGATTGAATTGCTCTCCCGCTTTGCTGTCCATCACTGCAACACCCTGTTTTCGTAAGAGATTTTCTATTTGTCCGCGAATCAGCACAATCCCCTTTTCCGCCTCCGGCGGCAATTGCGTACCCAGCGCCAAATCAAAATTATCTAAGACGCCGATTAATTCGTGCAGTAAATCCTCGGTGGCATACCGCGCCAATTCTTCAAATCGCTTCTGCTCTTCCTTTTTATAATTTATCAGGTCCGCTTTTGCCCTCTGCCAGCCGTCCAGATATTCTCTGCGTTCCTTTTCCGAATGCGCAAGGTCGGCTTTCAGTTTTTTGATGCGTACAGCAGGATCCGCCATGCCAGTATCCTCATCAGGCACCAACTCTACATCGAGATCCTCTTGTTCAATTTTTTCTTTTTCATCGTTCATAGTTTTTTGATGCGCCGCGCAATAGCGTTATGTTTTTTGTAATTGGTCCGCGTGGGACCGATCATAGCGACAAATCCTTTGAATCCCCGCGGATGCTCCCAGCAAGCAATGGTCATCGTGTAGTCGCGCGCAGGCCGCCACGGATTCTCATTGCCGATAAACATACGACCGGCGGATTCATCATCAAAATCATTTAATAAATCGCGGATGCCTTCGTCCATAATATCAGCAAGACGCCCGAATGCCCGGGCGCGCAAAGTATCTTCAAATTCCGGTTCTTCCAGCACTTCTGAAAATCCCGCTTCATAAAATATGCCTTCATCCGCAAGTCCGGCGGCGGTAAAGGTACCGGAAATCCGCGAAACCGTGCGGCTCAATTCTTTTACAAATACTTCTGGGCCAGACGCGCGGAATGCCTCGGCAAGCGACGCTGATTCGCGTGCGGTCAAATCCTCATCATCCAAAAGATGATCCACAAAAAACCGATAGCCGCGATCAGTCGGCACTCTGCCTGCCGATGTATGGGGCTGTTCCAAATACCCTTGCTCATCCAGTTTCAAAAGTTCACTACGGATAGTCGCGGGGCTAACGCCAATATCCAAAACCCGCGCAAGATCGCGCGAGGCAATGGGACGCGCCGCCGCGATATATTCTCGTATCACTGCATCCAATATGGATTGTTGGCGTTCTTGCAACATGAATAAAGCTATTATAAGCGATTGGCAGTCCCCTGTCAAGAGTGCTAACTCGCTCGCCATCCGTGTTTTCATTCAAGAGGTTCCGGTGCAGAAAAATTGTCCTCGTTTGTTCGGGGGGAACCCTCCGTATTCCGCGTGCGGATGCACGCGGCCTCGGTCTCCCTCCCTCCAAACTTCGGCAATTTGTATCCGCGCTTCCACATTGCGCAAAACAAAGGATGTCTCGCTCATGGATGTGTGATAACAAATCAATAATATACACGATCTAAATAAATCTGTCAAGTATCCTTCTTGCTTTGATTCTTTTATACTATCTCTATGGGGATTATTGTAGAACAAATAATTATTCTTTTGATATTGCTCTTAGTGATGGGCAAGAGCGCGGCATGGACTATTCGGTCTGCGGTGGGGTTGTCGCGGCTCGCGGGACTTACGGAGTTTATTATTAGTTTGGTGGTTATCACCCTCATCTCTATTTTTCCCGAGGCGATCATTTCAATACTCGCGGCAGTACACGGATCGCCGGCGCTCGGACTCGGTACGCTCATTGGCTCTAATGTCGCAGATTTGGCATTGGTCTTTGGTGTAGTAGCGCTGGCGGCACCGCACGCCATTAGTGC
>JBASTK010000147.1:0-2158 GCA_049274855.1 Candidatus Sungiibacteriota bacterium
GAATAAGATGTACATCAAAAAGTCCGGATGATTTGCGCGATGCTTGTTCAACATATCGTTTAACATCGCGATTGTCAAGTCCGTAAAAAAATCGCAATTTCTGTTTTTCTCGCTGCAAATCGCCGAACTCCGATGACTTGCCCGGGCGGCCTTTCCCTTTGCCCTTTTTGACACCATGAATACCCGGAGGATACGCGCGCCGCACCATTGCGCATTTGGGACCGAGACACCGATCTCCTTTAAGAAACAGCTTCTCCCCCAATCTTCTTTCGATTTTTTCGAGAATTCTCATAAAGCTTGTAGCTTGTAGTTTGTAGCTTGTAGCAATCGGATAGTTTTCCTACCAGCTAATGCCTACAAGCTTTTTATACCCTTCGTACTTTTGGCTTGCGCGGGCCGTTGTGCGGAATCGGAGTGATATCGCGTATAGATAAGAGGTTGAACCCGTTATTCGCAAGCGCACGCACCGCCGAATCGCGTCCCGCGCCGACCCCGCTCACCCGCACATGAAGATCCGCCATGCCAAGCCGTTTTGCCTTCTCGGCAACCACTTCTGCCACGCGAGCCGCGGCATACGGGGTTGCTTTGCGCGTTCCCGAGAAGCCGGACCCTCCGGCGCTTGCTGAAACCAGCGCATTACCGCGTTCATCCGAAATAAGTATGAGGGTATTGTTATAGGTCGCCTGAATATGCGCAATACCAAGCGCCACATGGCGGCGACCACCTGCCGTTTCAGTTTTCTTTTGGGCAGTGTCAGACCCGCCTTGCCCCCCCTTTGTAATGATGCGTTTTTTCCCCATAATATTCTATAAAATCAGAAATCCTAAATACGAAATCCGAAACAAATTTAAAATATAAAATTCAAATGTTCCAAACGAATGTTTTGTATTTTAGTCATTGGGATTTGTTTAGGGTTTAGGATTTCGTGCTTCGGATTTATGCGGATGCTGTCCTACAGGTGCCATGCTATGCAACATCAGGCAATTTCGGGAGCGGGATATTAAGTTTTCGCATTTGCGTCTTTGCGCCCGGATCCTGCGGTGCGCCGCACGTTGCCGCGTCGTGTCCGCGAATTGGTCTTGGTGCGCTGGCCGCGCACCGGAAGCCCCCGCATATGCCTGCTGCCGCGGTAGGTATTAAGCTCGCGCAAACGCTTGATATTGGTTGCGATCTCGCGGCGCAAATCCCCCTCAATCTTATATTTTTTCTCAATGATTTCGCGGATTCGCCCCACCTCCTGCTGGTTCAGATCTTTGGCGCGGGTGTCAGGATTGACCGCCGCCGCCGCGATTATTTTCTTTGCCATAGGCAAGCCAACCCCGTAGATATAAGGCAGGGAATACAAAATCTTTTTATTGTCGGGGATATTTACTCCGGCGATACGCATAACCATTGCCGATTATTGTCCGATTTTATTATATAAAGTCCCGTGCCGACATTGCAATTTCGTAGGGGACTTTTGGGACATTGTCCCGCGGGTGCCGTGCTACGAAAACGTCGGGCAACTTCGGCAGCGGTCAGCCCTGCCTCTGTTTATGTTTTGGATTGGCCTTGCAGACGACAAAGAGCCGTCCTTTCCTGCGGACGACCATACATTTCGTACACCGCGTTTTTATGGATGCCTGAACTTTCATGTCGCGGTGCCGATATTGATACCGGTCTTTTGACAACCAGTCCCATGCCGATATTGCAATATCGGCGGCGGGACATGCTCCTAAAAGGCGGGCAATTATCGGCAGCGGTTACTTCATTCTCAATACAATCCGTCCTTTTGTATTATCGTAAGGACTCATCTCCACTTTCACGCGGTCGCCAAGCAACACCTTGATGTGATTGATACGCATTTTGCCGGAGAGGTGTCCCAAAATTGTCCGTCCATCTCCATTGTCTACTTCAATGCGAAAAAGCGCATTGGGCAGATTTTCAATCACTACCCCTTCCTCATACATCTTTGGTGTTTTTGGCGCCATGTGAAGATAAAGCAATAGTAGCAGAAAGCCAGTGGATGCGTCAAGAGGTGGTATCGCTCCCCGATTGCAGTTTTGTGCAAGGGTTGCGCCGTGGACAAATTTGCGTCGCTCACGAGGGGGAACCCTCGGTGTTCTCGCCGGATGGCGAGCCCCCGTCTCCCTCCTCGCTCGCCAGACGCAATTTGTTA
>JBASTK010000148.1:0-5157 GCA_049274855.1 Candidatus Sungiibacteriota bacterium
CTGTAATTCTTGCCGGTGCCCACATTTACAATCTCCCCTGCTCCCACCTTTGCCGAAGACATCGCAAGGAGATTGGCCGCCGCGACATCGGCAACATGCGTAAAATCGCGCCGCTGGGTGCCGTCTGGGACAATCGTCATCGGCTGATTATTTTTACGCTGTTCCAAAAATATGCCTATTACCGTCGCATACGGTCCATCGCTTGCCGTGGTCTGGCGCGGTCCGTACACATTAAAGTACCGAAGCGCTACGGTCTCCACGCCGTAAAAACGCGACGCCATGGCGCAATATTGCTCACCGACGCGCTTCTGAATCGCATACGGGATCATCGGCTCGGCTGGCATATCTTCCTTCAGCGGCATGGGGTGGCGGCTGCCATACGCAGACGATGACGCCGAATACACCACGCGCCGAACTCTCGCGTCGCGGGCCGCAAGCAGAACATTAAGCGTACCCGTGATATTGATGTCATTGGTCAACTGGGGCTGGAGAATAGAATACTGCATCCGTGCCTGCGCCGCAGTATGAAAAATACCATCGGCACCCGCAAAAATCGGCGACAACTTCTCAAAATCGCGAATATCTACTTCATGCACCACTGCTTTAGCATTGACGCGCTCGCGTTTGCCGGTCAAAAAATTATCCACGATATGCACTTCATTTCCTCGCGCAATCAAAGCATCAGTAATATGAGAACCGATAAACCCGGCGCCTCCAGTAACAATATATCTGCTCATAAATTCAAATGACAAAATCCAAATGACAAATAACATCCGAAGTCGCGTCGGACTATTCAGATTCGTTATTTGACATTTGAACTTTGGGTTTTGACATTTTCTTTTGTATCCATTCCTGATCATGCACCGCCACTTCTTCAGGGGTAAGCCCCTGCGACGCAAGCAGTGCCGTATTGAATGCGCGATCCGCCTCAAAAAGTGCTGCGTCCTGTACCAGTCCCTCGCGCTTCAAATAAGCAATCAGCGCATCAGTATCTTTGACAAAACAATACCCGCCGTATCCCCGATACCCGTGATGCCGGACATCAAGATGCGACGGGCCGATGCGCCGATCTGCCGCAATGCCGGCGCGGATGCGTTCATAATCCGCACGGTGATGATCCGCCAAATCAAAGATCGCATTGGCGAATGTCACCTTACGAGCCAAAAACGCATTAGCCGCATATTTAATTATTTCTGCCTCAGTCGCCGACAGCATCAAGTCCGGCGAAGGCGAAAAAACAGGTGCGACAGGCAGAAGAAAGAGCACTGCGGCCGCAACAGGACGGCTTTGTACGGTTGATCCTACGAGTTGGCGATCAGGATGCAAAGTTTCTTCCCATGCCCGCCGCTCGGTCAGAAATTCGGGGTTGAAAAGCACTTTGTGTTGGGGGTACAGCGCCTGAAATTTTTCGGTGGTACCGGGCGGCACGGTTGATTTGATAATCACAATCTTCTCTCCCGCAAGCATACGAAATACTCCATCAATCGCGGTGGTATCCGCGTCCCCGCTGGATAAACGCGGTGTCGGCACGCATAAAAAAATCGCGTGCGCCTGATTGATATCATCGCCATACCCCTTGGCAGGATCCGTATCGTACACGAATAGATCCCTGCCGCGCTCGTATTTTTTTACTTCCTCAAAATAACGCTTGAGCGGAGAGCCGACCATACCAAGACCCGCGATGCCAATTTTTAATTGATGTTCCATTGTCATATAATAACGCATTAAAATAACCGTGTGTTTCGTCTTATTGCAGCTGTTGCAAAAACGCCTTGCCTTCTTTTTCAAAACTCGGGTCCATGCGCATCGCCTCCTCTACTTCTTTCCGCGCCTCCGCGATCTTCCCTGCCCGTGCGAGTAGAGCCGCATAAGTCGCATGATACTGGGGATTCAATGGGGACGACTCCACAAGCTCGGCAAATGCTTCACGCGCGCCATTATAATCTTCTACTTGCTGATATGCCCGCGCGATATTAAACGCATAGGTCTCCTCAAAATCAGCAAGCGCAAATGACTTCCTGACTTCGTCAATCGCCGCCTGATTTTTAGCGAAGACCGCCACCGTCCAGACATTTGCCGCGGCCTGCCGGAAACTTCTGTCCAGCCCCCATGCCTGCTGAAGCATATGTAATGCATCATCCAGCCGATTCAAGGACAAATAAAGCTGTGCCAATTCAAAATACGCCGCTTGCTTCGTTGGGCTCAAAAGGATCGCCTCCTGCCCCGCCGCTTCGGCCTCGACCGCATAACGGATATCCAGCGCGAGCGAACGGTCAAGGATACTCTCTATAAAAAGAAGATGCTTCACATCTTTTGCCGGATGCGCGGTTTCTCTGCGTAATTCATCCAACGCAAACTCAATGAATTGCCTACGCTCCTCGGGTGTCCCTGATTCGCTCCCTGCAACCCCGCGCGCAACATTCGCCAACTGCTCGCGCGCCTCAGTATCGCCAAAAGACCGATATGCCAATACATCAGCAAATACTGCGCGCGTCTGGGGGAGAGTCACGCGCGCCTGCAACGCGCCAAGCGCGCGGATTAATGCCATGGACTTCCACATCGGCTTGAGAATGGTGGAGTATCCCCATACCATCACTACTATGCAAGTTACTGCCATTCCTGCAACAGCGTAAGGGAAACGCCCGGCATCGCGCGCATGATGACCTCTGCCGTCAGGGATATCGCTCTCCTTTTGACCGATCTGCTGCACATACGCAAGAAATGCAAAGAAAAGAATATACGAATTGAGATTGTCAAAAACAAAAAGATTTTGCAGAAAATAGGTGGCGAAAAGCCCTATGAGGAGCAGTCCTTCAAAAAAAATGGCGCGCTCACGCTTCATGGCGCGGATAATCTCACGCATCGCCACCGCGAATATCCCGAGATACGCCGCAAGACCGAGCAGACCGGTATGCACCGCCCAATCCAGCGCCGCATTGTGCGAGCGGTCAAACCACGGCTCGGCGGCGTACAATCCCGGATTAAAATACTTTTGAAATACGAGGTAATAATTTTCCTGTCCCCATCCGAGCAATGGCCGCTCCGCGACCGCCTTCAACGACATGCCCCAGATCATTACACGATTCTGAATTGATCCCTCCTGCAAAGAATAATTGGTAAGGCGCCGAAGCGCTTGATTCTCTTGAATCACATCGCTCGAGCGGATACTCCAAAAAATCAGCGGGACAGTAACGGTAAAAACAAGTATGACCGCCGCCGCGACCCGTCCTCCGCTCCACTCTTGATGTTTCTCTTGGCGCTTCGGAGCAAATACCCAATGCCAAAATATCACGAGTGCTGCGGCAAGCGGGATCGCAACCGCCGCCAGCGCCAGCACGACGCCTCGCGTCGCGGTAAAGTAAATCATCACCAACTCCGCAAGAAGCAATGCGCCATAAAGCGCGACACGCCACCATACTCTTCTATATTGATATGCTAAAATCGCGAGAAGCCATACATGGAAAAGCAAATACGCGGCAAAGTACGACGGATTGCCGATGGTGGAGTCAACACGGAATGCTCCCTGGATCGATTGGCGCAATCCCAGCCGCTGGAGCAGACCGTAATACAATGCTCCAATGCTTGCCGCCAGCGATACATGGAAAAACACCAGCCAGTCGCGGCGCGTACGGAACATACTCACGAGCATGACAAAATACAGATACAGATGCCCGATCATCATAAACCCTTCCATCCGTTCGTAATTGGAAAAAAACGAGCGGTAGGGATTTGGCGACAGGAGATCAGCGAGGAAGACGATGCCGACAAAAATCGTGATGATCTTAAAAAGCGGCGTCAGCCGCGGGCGATATTCGGCTTTCAAAATGGCAAGCCCGATCCACGCCGCGAAAATAATTTCAACGATAATGCGAAAAGTAAAATTTTTCCCCGTGATATAGGGAAAAAGCATGGAGGACGATATATAAAGCGGCAGAAGCGGAATCAGCCATAAGCCGATTTTCACGATCCACCCGAGTACCTGTTCAAACTTTTGCATAAAGGTATGATACCGCACGCGATACGCGGCGTCAAACAAAAAACCGAGGGGATCAAAGATCCCCTCGGCGATACAAATGCCACCCCCTAATTAGAAATACTTCATCACCGCCGCGGCGATGCGCTCTGCCGCATCCGGCGTACAAAGATCATGAAAGCTGGTCGCTCGATCTTGCGTACGCGCACACGCAAGCTCCGGCATCTCGCGAATCCGCCTCAATATACTGGAGAGATACGAAACCGTATCCACTCCCCACAAAGCATCAAAAATAGTACCCACAACAATCGGCGGCGTACCGTTCGGATACCCAATCTCCATCCGGTACTCGAGGTCATCTGGAAATAACATCGTGATCGTAGGAATGCCCATGAGCACCGTACGATACGCATCCGTACTGCCGTATCCGGCAACCACCGCATCCGATGCCATATACACATCCATCAGTGGCTCCGCATTCATATCAACAGAATGCAAACCACTCGCCGCCATCCGCTCCGCGAGTTCTTTCTTCTGCGGATGCGCCGGATGAAACCTGAATACAAATACGGTCGCCGGATGAAAGCGGCTTCGCTCATTGAGTATCTCCGCCGTCTGCGCCACCGCATGGTCCGCTGGCTCTTCGGCAAAACCAAACGCGACAAGAAAATCATCCTCTCCGAGTTTATATTTTTCCCGGAGCGCCGCGCGTTTCTCTTGCCGCTCGCGCTCATCCGGAATATGCAATGATTTTCCGACAACCGTAATCCTGGCATCCGGACGCCGTCCGTGTACGATACGCTCGGCAAGCGGACTAATCACAAGAATCTCATCCGGCTCCACGCCCATCACATTCGGACGAATAGCGTTGACAAATAGATCATCATAGCCCAGCACCGGAGTAATCGGGCCGCCTTTTGCGCGACGCGTCATAGCCCATCCAGTCCACATATTCTGCGCGTCAATGGCTTTATTGCTGTAGCCGAGTAGAATGACTGCCGGATCATCGCCGAGGTTCGGCCCCCGCGTCTCACACGGAATGCCGTGACGAGCCAAGATATTTCCAGCCTGCGCCCGCGGCCCGGCATCTGCGATCCAAAACACGGGAATCTTTCTTTCTTTTAATAATGCGGCTACTGGCAGTAAGTCCAAACACGATCCCGCATCACCAACAACAATATAGA
>JBASTK010000149.1:0-9617 GCA_049274855.1 Candidatus Sungiibacteriota bacterium
ATTATTTCCAAGATGGCGCGCTCGCCGAGAACGCGCAAAAGAGCATGGCGTTCCATCTCGTATTCCAATCGCCGGATCGTACCCTCATTGACGCCGAAATAGATACCATCATCAAAAAAATCATCACCGCGCTTGAATCCCAAGAATGGGAAGTGAAAAAATGATCCGTTCACTGCGTGATTCCGTATTGAATATCATCCACATATCTGCTATGATAGACGAAGACTATGGCGAAAAAGACACCAAAAATAAATGACAAAAATGGTCCCACAGAAGGGTCTTACACCGCCAAGGATATTTATGTGCTGGAGGGGCTGGAGCCCGTGCGCAAGCGCCCGGGTATGTATATCGGCACGACCGGTCCCGACGGTCTACATCATCTTATCTGGGAAGTCGTAGATAATAGTTTGGATGAGGCAATCGGGGGGCATGCCAAACATATTGCCATCACCCTGCTTCCGAAAACGCAAGTCCGCGTGGTGGATGACGGTCGCGGCATACCCGTGGATGTGCATAAGCAGACCAAAAAATCCGCGCTGGAAACCGTAATGACGACGCTCCATGCCGGCGGCAAATTCGGCGGAGACGCATACAAGGTATCGGGCGGATTGCACGGCGTCGGTGTCTCGGTCGTCAACGCGCTCTCCTCATCCCTGACCGCCGAAGTATGCCGGGACGGAGTGCAATACGCGCAGGAATACCACCGCGGCATTCCCAAGAGCCAAGTCAAAAAAATAGGGAAGTGCGGAGGATCCGGCACCGCAATCACTTTTACCGCGGATCCGGAGATCTTTGAAAAAATAGAATACGATCTCCATAAAATCCTTGACCACATCCGCCAGCAGGCGTATCTTACGGCCGGCATCCGTGTCATGGTGAGCGATGCGCGGAATGATGAGAAATCAAAAGACGGCGCTCTGCTCGCTCATACATACTCATTTTATTTTGAAGGCGGCATTGCCTCCTATGTCCGCTACCTGAACCGCAACGACGAACCAAAGCACGAGCATATCTTTTACTGCGCCCGCGAGGCGGAGGTTGTGGGCGGCAAGAAAATCATGGTGGAGGCCGCACTCCAATACACGGATGATCTTACGGGCAGGGAAGTCGCGTTTGCCAACAATATCTACAACGGAGAAGGCGGCACGCACCTCACGGGATTCCGTACTGCGCTTACCCGCATACTCAATGATCATGCCAAGCAAAATGACTATTTCAAAAAAGACGACGAGACGCTCACCGGTGACGATGTGCGTGAAGGTATTACTGCCGTGATCTCGGTCAAAATCAATAATAGCACACTCCAATTTGAAGGCCAGACCAAATCAAAACTCGGCAATCCTGAAGCGCGCACTGCGGTGGAATCAGTGGTGAGCGAGGCGCTGAAAGAATGGCTGGAGCAGTACCCGCGCGACGCGCAGGAGATTATTGGCAAAGCCCTCCTTGCGCAAAAAGCACGCAAGGCGGCAAAAGCCGCGCGCGAGACGGTTTTAAGAAAAGGCGCGTTGGAAGGCATGATGCTCCCGGGCAAGCTCGCGGACTGTCAATCAAAAGATCCTTCGCAGTCCGAACTCTTTCTCGTGGAAGGCGATTCTGCGGGCGGATGTTTTTCTGGTGATACCAAAGTCGCACTCACAGATGGAAGAGACCTCTCTTTCCGCGAACTCGTCGCCGAACATGATGCTGGTAAAAAGCACTACTGCTACACCATACAACAAGACGGGAGTGTCGGTATGAAGAAAATCGCTTCTCCCCGAATCACAAAACGCAATAGATCGGTCGTAAAAGTTGTCCTGGACAACCACGAGAAAATCGTCTGCACGCCGGATCATAAGTTCATGCTACGAGACGGAAACTACAAAGCCGCAGTAGAACTTACCGAAGGCGACTCACTCATGCCCCTCTACCGCAAGTTTTCACGGAAGGGCGGACGAATCACCATTGACGGATACGAAATGGTGCATGATATACAAAGCGACCGGTGGGTTTTTACGCATCTCCTGGCGGACCGCTACAATCGTGAGCATGGAATGGATCATGAGCGCTTTGGTTCGCATAAACATCACATTGATTTCAATAAACGCAATAACAATCCCGACAATATCCGCCGTATGACGCCTGAAGGACACCTCGCGTATCATCGCGGGATGCTCCGATTCACCCTTCACAGCGAAACAAGCAAAGAAAAAGCAAGGCAAGCGCACCAAAACGCTTCTTACAAGGAAAAAGTGCGTGCAATCATGACCACGCCGCAGATGCGCAGTATGTTGCGCCGGAGAGGGAAGAAACAATGGCAAAATGAATCATATAAAAAATATATGGTTCAGAAATTTCTTGACTTTTATCGGAATAATGCGGAATACCGGACATCTTCATTGCAAAAACTTACCCAGGCGCAAAAAGAATATTGGGCGTCAGCACGCCATAGAAACAAGCAGGCAAAGCGGGTACGAGGGTTTTTCGTTGCACATCCAGAACGGAAACAGTGGCTTTCACACACGGCGAAAAAGCAGTGGCAGGATCAAGAACTCCTGATGTGGCGCCGCGAAAAAACGAAAACGCAGTGGACTGCCGCGTTCAGGGAACAGCGGATGAAGGCATATAACCGGACATACAAGCAAAAGGCCATCATGGTGCTCCATCAGATCTACCGGCAGTACGGCTCATTGGACGAGTCGCGCTATAACGAAATACGCCGTGTGACCGGCGATCGGACGCTCCTACGCCTTGATACTATACAGAAAAGATTTTTCGAGGGAAGACGCAAAAGATTCGAAGATGCCGTAACGCATTACAACCACAATGTACAGGCAGTCGTTCCTCTGACTAAACGAATAGATGTGTATGATATGGAAGTGGCGAATACGCACAATTTCGCCCTGGCCTCAGGAGTATTTGTACACAACAGTTCAAAACAGGGGAGGGACCGGAAATTCCAGGCGATTTTGCCGCTCCGCGGCAAAATCCTCAATGTAGAGCGCGCGCGGCTTGATAAAATGCTTGCAAACAAAGAGATTAGATCGCTTATTATCGCGCTCGGCGCGGCCATCGGCGATGAGTTTGATGTAAGCCGCTTGCGCTATCACCGCATTGTCATTATGACTGACGCGGATGTGGACGGCGCGCATATCCGCACCCTTATTCTCACGCTATTCTATCGTTATTTTCCACGCATTATTGAACAAGGGTATCTCTATATCGCCCAACCGCCGCTCTACCGGGTGCAGGCAGGCAAAATATCGCGTTATGTGTATTCGGATACGGAAAAAGACGCCGCGATAATAGAACTCAAAAAACAAAAACTGGAAGTAAAAAAACAGCGCGCCGTCAAAAAAGGCGCATCGGTCGAAGACATTGAGGAGACGGATGAGACCGCGGATGTTAAAGGTATTGAGATCCAGCGCTACAAGGGTCTTGGCGAGATGAATCCGTCCGAGTTGTGGGAAACCACCATGGATCCGGAACGGCGCACATTGAGACAGGTTAGAATAGAAGACGCGGCCGCGGCAGACCGCATCTTTGACATCCTTATGGGCGACGAGGTGCTTCCGCGCAAGAAATTCATCCAGACCCATGCGACGGACGTAAAGAATCTTGACATATAGAACCAAACGAATATTATGGAGTTATGAAAAAATTCATCACAGTGAAAACGAATTTGGGGATATTCCAAGCGCTCTTTGAATCCAACGCTCCGGAAAAAGGGTACACCGTCACCGTTCCAAAACTCCGAGGGGTGGTAACCTGCGGCGATACGCTCGCAGCAGCAAAACGGATGGTGCGCGAAGCAATAGAACTCCATTGCTCATGCCTGCTTGAGGAAGGAATGGCAGAAATAAAGATCCTCAACGCTCCAAAACCACGAGAGTTGGCTTATGCTTAAATCATGGGCATGCTACCGATCATCAAAGCGGCACGGCTCATCCCTATTCTCGTACGAGCCGGTTTTCGTATTGTCCGCCAAGTTGGTAGCCATGTGCACCTTGAACACATCAGCGATCGTACGCGGAAAATAACCGTTCCGATGCATCCAAAACCCCTTCCGAAGAAGACGCTCTTTTCTATCCTGAAACAGGCCGGACTGACTCTACAAGAGTTTCTCAAAATACTCGGAAAATAATCACAGACATGAAGCGGTGGATATTCTATTGCTTGACAAGCAACCTCTTATGGATGTATCCTTATCTTATCAAGAAAAGCCCCGCGGGGCTTTTCAAAAACCCGAAAATAAGCCGCATATAAAACATTTCTCATGCCAAACCGCATCATCACCTTTCTCAAAGAATCGCGCGTGGAGCTCAAAAAGGTGCGCTGGCCCACACGCGAAGAAACCATCCGCTATACGACGAGCGTCATTTTAATCAGCATGGCACTCGCCATATTCCTCGGCGGGCTGGATTATCTGTTCCAGTTTATTTTGAACACATTCCTTTTGTCTTAAACGCCCATGCCCAAACAAACAGACGAATTCGGCAGAAACTGGTACGCGATCCATACCTATTCAGGGTATGAAGATGCGGTGGCGCGCAATCTCAAACAGCGCATTGAATCAATGGGAATGGAAGATAAGATATTTACCGTACTTGTGCCTATTGAAAAAAAGATACGGATAAAAAACGGAAAACGGCGCGTAATGGAGGAAAAGATCTTCCCTGGATATGTGCTGGTGGAGATGATCGTCACTGATGACTCTTGGTATGTGGTGCGCAACACCCCGCGCGTGACCGGATTCGTGGGCGCCGGCACCACGCCCGCCCCGCTCTCGCAGGACGAGATCGACGAACTCCTACGCCGTATGGGCGAGGCAGAACCGAAATTCAAAATAGAAGTCAATGTCGGAGATCCGATTAAAATAACGGACGGTCCGTTCAAGGACTTTGACGGCAAAGTAAGTGAGGTGGATCAAGACCGCGGCAAAATCAAGGTGTTAGTCAATATGTTCGGCCGCGATACGCCGGTGGAGATTGACTCCTTGCAGATTAAAAAAATATAAAAGTTGGTAGGGAGTAGTGGGTAGTGGGTAGAAAAATAAAAGTGATGCTCCCTGGTTTTTCTACTCACTACCAACTATAAACTATTCGCTCTATTCCATGGCAAAAAAGATTAAAATCATCGTCACGCTCCAAATTCCCGCAGGCAAAGCCACGCCGGCGCCACCGGTCGGCACTGCGTTGGGGCCGCACGGCATCAACATCGGCGATTTCGTCAAGAAGTACAATGACGCCACGCGGACTATGGAAGGCGAAATCGTGCCGGTGCAAATAACGATTTATGAAGACCGATCGTTTGATTTCAAACTTAAAACCCCGCCGGCATCCGACCTGCTCCGCCGCGCCGCCCGCCCAATAGGCGAGGCTCGCCCCGATGGGGCGGCAGGGGTAGAAAAAGGATCGGGCGTACCCAATCGCACTAAAGTCGGTAAAGTAAAACGCGCCGATATCCGCGCTATTGCCGAGCGCAAAATGGAGGACCTCAACGCTGAATCCATAGAAGCCGCGATGAAAATCATCGAGGGCACCGCACGCAGTATGGGAATTGAGGTGATTTAGGTTACTATTTATAAAAGCGCAGTATTCTGATGCATTAGGATATTGCGTTTTTCTTTTTCATCAAGAAACGCTACGATGTATAGCATGGCACTCATCATCGCGACAGTCGCAGAAAAGGGCGCGGGCAAGGGACTTTTCATCCGGCTCGTGCAAAAACTCCTACCCAATAAAAAAGTCGTGTCCGTCAGATTCTCTGATATCTGGCGGGAGATTTTGCATACGCTGGATCAGGAAGAATCGCGCGAAAATATCTCCCATCTTGCCACCGCGATCCGCGCTCTTTTCCACGACGACGGCATCCTCGTCCGCGCTATGCAAAAACGCCTCGCCGGTATAGATGCAGATATCATTATCTTGGACGGCTTGCGCAAAGAGGAGGAAATCACTCCGCTGGTGCGCGAGCGCAACGGCATCTTGGTTTATATCGCCGCGTCGCCCGAGACGCGCTTTGCCCGCCGCCGCGAGCACGCCGAGACCACCGATGAACGAGGTATGAGCTGGGATCAATTCATGCATCAAGAGAACCTCGCGCCGGAAACCGCCATCCGCCGTATTGGTGAGACCATGGCGGACGCCGCGATTGAGAATAACGGCACCACGGCAGAATTTGAAGAAAAGATAAAACAATTTCTCCATACTCTCGCCGAAAAGGAGAAATTTCTATCATAAAATATGCTCATCTCTCTCATTGCCGCGATGGACAGAGGACGCATTATAGGCGGGCAGAACACACTGCCATGGAACATGCCTGCGGACATGGCACATTTTCGCGCGCTTACCCGCGGAAAACCCGTGATTATGGGCAGAAAAACTTATGAATCCATCGGCCACGCCCTACCAAATCGCACCAACGTCATTATCACGCGAGATCATGAATATCGCGCCGATGGATGCATCGTCGTGCATGACGCGGACGCGGCGCTGGCCGCGGCCAGCGCCGCCGAAGAAATCATGATCATCGGCGGCGCAGAAATTTATTCCCTTTTTCTTCCGCAAGCGCATCGCATGTATCTGACGCTCATTGACGCAAATTTTATCGGCGACGCGCGCTTCCCGGAATACGCCGCAGACGAATGGCGGGAAACCAGCCGCGAAGAGCATCTCGCAGACACCGCCAATCCGCACCCCTATGCTTTTCTGACGCTGGAGCGAATTACCCGATAAAATATATGCGCATCCTTGCGATTGAAACCAGCTGTGATGAGACCGCGGTCGCCGTTGCAGAATTCCGCAACGGCCGCGGACAATCGCGGACTTATCCGCGGACAAACGCGGACAAAACTATCCGCGTCAATGTCCTATCTCACCTCATCTCCTCGCAGGTGAAAATCCATGCCAAGTTCGGCGGCGTAGTACCCAATCTCGCGCGGCGCGAACACGAAAAAAATCTCGTCCCTATGTTACGATCCGCACTCACCGAGTCACATCTCCTAAAAAAGAATCCTCGCGCCCCCGCAAACACTTCAATACATCGCTGTATTGAAGTGGAAGGGATTTTGCAACGAGAACCCGAACTTCTGCGGCGATTCAAGAAATCCATCATGCCGCTCACGCCGCCGGATATTGACGCGATTGCCGTGACCTACGGACCCGGGCTTGCGCCCGCGCTCTGGGTCGGCGTGAATTTTGCGCACGCGTTAGCGCATCTTTGGAACAAACCGCTTATTCCGGTCAACCATATGGCAGGGCACCTCTTCTCGGCTTTTTTGCAAAAAAGCGGAGTAAAGTGCCTACAACCTACCACCTACAACCTACCACCTATCAAATTTCCTCTTCTCGCGCTTCTGGTCAGCGGCGGACACACGGAGCTTGTCCTTATGCAAAAACGCGGCATATTCAAAATCATCGGGGAAACGCGCGATGACGCGGTGGGGGAGGCGTTTGATAAAGTCGCGCGAATCTTGGGACTAAAGTATCCTGGCGGGCCGGAAATCGCTCGGCTTGCAGAAAAAGGAAATCCTCGCGCCTATGCGCTTCCGCGACCCATGCTCCACACCAAGGACTATGATTTCAGTTTCTCCGGTCTTAAAACCGCGGTGCTCTATCTTGTCCGATCACTGACCCAAACTAAGTTTGGGTCAGTGAAAAAAGCCGATATTGCCGCAGGATTTCAGGCCGCGGCAATTGAAGTGTTGATCAAAAAAACCATCCGCGCCGCAAAAGAATATAAAATAAAAACACTCGCGCTCGGCGGGGGAGTGGCGGCAAATGCGCTCCTTCGCGCCGCGTTAGCCGCGGCGATAAAAAAAGAATTGCCTCATGTCGCGTTTTTCATTCCCGACCAGACACTGTGCGGCGATAACGCGCTCATGATTGCCGTTGCCGCATATTTTGCAGGCAAAAAAAAGAGCCCGGAGCAAGCAATGTCGCTCCGGGCCGATGCGAACCTACGACTTGGCTAAAATGCAAACGATGCATTATAAGATCGCGCGCCGATGTATTGACTCTCCTCTGCCGCGTGCCGAAAAAAAGTAACGACCGCAACAATTTTTCGGTGGCTATCCGTGGTGAACCGTGCCTGCATCCTCTTTTCGTCATGCCCAAACATAATCGCGCCAGTCACGGCCGCCTGCCGAAACTCTTCCCATGAAAGAACTCTCTGCAGACCGCATCCATCCGTATCCCATGATATACTTACTTCATTCCCTTTTTCATCGCCGCTTATTACAACAGACAACAATCTGCACTCTATTATGTGATCCCTCGCATACGCCATAGCCATACCCTCTCGCTCTTGAGAAAAACTAGAAAAACACCTATACTTCATTCATAAAACACGAAGTCAAACATTATGTCAACTGAACTTTCGCCGCAATACGACCCGAAACAAATTGAGGATACAATCTACGCAATGTGGGAGGAATCCGGATTTTTTAATCCCGATCGGCTTCCGCCGATCGGCGCAGACAAGCGCGGACTCAACAAACGCAGACAAGCGCGGACAAAACCATTCACCATCATCATGCCCCCACCCAATGCCAATGGCTCTTTGCATATCGGCCACGCGGTATTTGTCACCCTGCAAGATATTATGATCCGCTATAAACGCATGGCTGGCTTCAAGACGCTCTGGCTCCCGGGCGCGGATCATGCGGGGTTTGAGACCCAAGTCGTGTACGACAAAAAACTTGAGAAAGAAGGGCGCAACCGCTTTGCGATTCCGCGCGAACAATTGTATCAAGAGATGCTTGCCTTCACGCTTGAAAACAAAAAAATAATGGAGGGACAGCTCCGCAAACTCGGCGCATCGTGCGACTGGAGCCGCGAAAAATTCACGCTTGATCCGGACATTGTGCAAAAAACGCAAGACGCTTTTGTTGATTTTTATAACAGAGGACTGGTATACCGCGGAGAACGCGTAGTTAATTGGTGCGTCAAACACCAGACCGCGCTCGCGGATTTAGAAACATCCTACATTGAGAAAAAAGACCCGCTGTACTATTTCCAATACGGCCCGTTTGTGATCGCAACCGCGCGACCCGAAACCAAATTCGGCGACAAGTATGTCGTTATGCACCCCAAAGACAAACGATACGCAAAATACAAAGACGGGCAGAAAATTGATGTGGAATGGATCAACGGCCCGATTACCGCAACCATCATCAAAGACGACGCAATTGATATGGCGTTTGGCACCGGCGCGATGACCATTACCCCATGGCATGATCCGATTGACTTTGAGATTGCCGAGCGGCATGGATTACAGAAGGAGCAGGTGATTGATCGCGTAGGCAAGCTCCTGCCGATTGCCGGAGAGTTTAGCGGCATGAAAATCGCGGATGCGCGACCGCTCATCGCAGAAAAACTCAAGGCCAAAGGCCTACTCGTAAAAATTGAAGAAGGCTATGACCACAAAATCGCGGTCTGCTACAAATGCAAACACCCGATAGAGCCGCAGATCCTGCCCCAGTGGTTTCTGAAAATGAAGCCGCTTGCCGCGGCCGCAATCAAGGCCGTGGAGAATGGAAAGATCGCCTTTGTACCCCCGCGCTTCAAAAAAACCTATTTCCAGTGGCTCCGTAATATCCGTGATTGGAATCTTTCCCAACAAATAACCTGGGGCATCCG
>JBASTK010000150.1:0-1828 GCA_049274855.1 Candidatus Sungiibacteriota bacterium
CTCCTTACCATAGCCGCCGAAGGCCCAGATCGCGCGATGAATGAATACAATCAATAAAATCCAAATTTCAAAGCTCAAATGTCAAATCAAATCCAAAGCTCAAAATCCAAAAAGCCCCCTTTTTACATTTAGATTTTAGTCATTGATTTATCATTTGGATTTTGACATTGGGATTTGTTATATTCCGTGTACTGAAAGTATGTGAGTTATACTACCCCAGAAGGAATAAAAGAACTTTTGCTTATATCTCTATCCCCTCAAAATATCGAGCGGGGGGATTTGTGGTTTGTAGAAAATCTTGACGCGATCAAAAAGGCCATATTCACTCACTCATGGTGGCGCGATAATGCCCTGCTCATTGAAAAGGACTTGGTGATGAAGCCCTCGCTTCTCGTACGCCGCCTCATGGATATGGGGTATGAACGCGCAGGTATTACTGCAGGCAAAGGCATATTCGCAGTACATGGCGGAGTGATTGATGTATGGCCGCTCAATGCTGACCGGCCGTATGCGATTGAATTTGTCGGAAATACGATTGCCACAATCATCTCTCGCGATCAACCAACGGTGAAGATAAAGCCACGGCACCATTCTGACGGTGCTGCCATAGCAAAACTTGCGGAAGGAAGTTTTATTGTGCATACGGACCACGGCATCGGAATCTATCGCGGACAAACACAGACAAAAATACAAGCACGGACAGACGCGGACGATAATGACCCGGAGGCGATTGCATTTTATAAGATAGAATATGCCACACCCGGCCCTGGCCGCGAGCCGGATATTCTCTTGGTACCAATTGATCAAAAAGACCGGCTCACGCCTTATGTCGGATTCACCACGCCCATCATTCATCGCCTCGGCGGCGCACTCTGGTCGCGCACTAAACGAAAGGTGCGCGAGGATGCGGAAAAACTCGCGCGCTCGCTTTTTGCGCTGTACCAAGTACGGCACCACGCACTGCGTCCGCCGTATCAAACGGATCAATCACTACTCGCCGAACTCCGTGAGACATTCAGCTATACAGAAACATCTGACCAAACCCGCGCGGAGCAAGAAATCATGGCAGACCTTGCCCGGGAACGCCCTATGGATCGGATACTCGTCGGCGATGTGGGATTTGGTAAAACCGAAATTGCAATCCGCGCCGCAGGCGCGGTTATCGCATCGGGAAAACAAGTCGCGATACTCGCGCCCACCACGGTGCTTGCGGCACAACACGAAAAAACATTCCATGATCGCCTCGATCCACTCGCTATCAATGTAAATATGCTCTCACGCCTCACGCCGCCGCATGATGAAAAGAAAATATTATCACGACTCGCGGAAGGAAAAATCGACTGCATCATCGGCACGAGCCGCCTCCTCTCCGCCGATATCGCATTCAAAAACCTTGGACTTATTATCATTGACGAAGAACAGAGATTCGGCGTTCGTCAAAAAGAAAAATGCAAAGAACTGCGCGCGGAGGTAGATGTGCTCTCGCTCTCTGCAACCCCGATCCCGCGCACACTCTCGCTCGCACTCGCGCGCCTCCGCGATATCTCACGCATTGATACGGCGCCTGCGGGCCGCATCCCGATCGCAACCAATGTCCTCCCCCACAACAAAAAAATCATCCGAGACGCGATTGCATTTGAAATCTCACGCGGCGGACAAGTTTATTTTCTCCATAACCGCATTGAGACCATCGGTATGATGAAAGAAAAACTGGTACGACTTCTCGCCGCCAAAGCGCCGAAAAGCGACAAGTCAACAAATGTTTACGATCGTGAACATTTGTTGACTGCCGTAAAATTGCCCCATACGCCCCGCATCGGCATTATCC
>JBASTK010000151.1:0-1680 GCA_049274855.1 Candidatus Sungiibacteriota bacterium
AAATGAATAGCAATCTTTCATAATAAATTCCCGGCCGCGTAAGATACCGGATTTCGCGCGCAGTTCATTGCGAAATTTTGTCTGAATTTGATACACGGCAATCGGCAAATCACGATATGAGTTTACAAATTTTTTAACCAACGGCGTTACAATCTCTTCATGACTTTGACCAAGCACAAGTTTTTTCCCTCCCGAAAGCTCGGTATGAAAAAGCACATCAATTTCCGCGCGGCCAGTTTGAATATAGTTTTCAAGAGGATGGAGCGCGGGAAGAAGCAATTCTTGAGCGCCAATGGCATCCATTTCTTCCCGGATTACATTTTCTATTTTTTTAAGCACGCGAAGACCGAGCGGCAAAAATTCATACACCCCAGCAAATGTTTTTTGCACAAATCCGCCACGTTCAAGAAAAATAGCATTTTTTGCCACTTCGTCTTTCGGCGCCTCACGCACTGTTTTTCCAAAAAGTTGGGATTGTCTCATGAGCCGATTATACCTCGCAACGCAAAAAAAATAAACCCCTTTATTCGTGTGACAGAAATTGACAAACATGGGTTATACTGGTACGAATAGACGCGTTCAATATGCTTTTGTACATTGACAATTTTTTCAGGAGAGAAAGAAATGATCACCATCGCCATTATAAGCGAAACCGGCTACAACAATTTTTCACTAACGTACGAGGGTGCAGGCGAAAAATCTTCCACCCAACGATGCGATAATATTATGGCGTTGCAAAAGCGCCTTAAGGAAATTTTGGAAAAAATTCAAGATAATGCTCTGGTAAACAGGCTTGTCCAAAATTTGCATGCGATGGAAGACGCAAATGTTAATCCTTCGGTTCGCGAGTTTGCAAGAAGCGCGCTTGCAAATCTGGAACATGCTTCACCAGCCGTTCAATAGAAAAAACGCAAAAGCCCGGGAGATGCCTGACATCTCTGGGCTTTTTTTATATTTCCTAGCGAGGAGCAAAATGAAAGCTTGCTTTCATTTTGTCCGAGTGACGGCAATATATCTTTGATATATTTCCTAGCGAGTCCACAGACGAAAGCTTGCTTTCATCTGGGACGAGCGACGGAAATTCAAGCGATTCACGCTCCGTGACATCGCCTATATTTCTTTCTGTTTTTGCCGCTCCGTAACCGCTTACACTCCCCTGTCATTGCGAGGAGTCTTCGACGAAGCAATCTCTATCTCGAGATGTTAGATTGCTTCGTCGCTTCCGCTCCTCGCAATGGGAATAATAGTCAAAAGGTATTGATTTTCGTCAGCGATCACACAAATGAAAATAGCATCTCTGATATCCATGACGGCTGAATCCATTACGTATGGTACCACTTGAATGGCAATGGGGACAATGTTTTTTTCTTCATATTAGTGAACTTAATCAGTGATGATTCCAGTTTATCCCATATATATGAGGCGATCCAATTATTTCATCAATACCTTTTGACTATTATTCCCATCCTGAGCCCTCGCTTCGTTGTCTGGGGCGGAATATTGGCCGATTGAAGATACGCAAAAAGTATAGGTATTCGGTGCGAGATTGGGCGTGGTCAATGGCGCAGACAAGTTCCCAACCACCCCGTTGCCATTGCTCCAAATTATGGTCCCTGAACAGTTAGACGAACTGCCTATCGCGAGCGCGTAGAGATAAAATCCTGACCACTGGTCGTTTAT
>JBASTK010000152.1:0-7424 GCA_049274855.1 Candidatus Sungiibacteriota bacterium
ACCCCGCCTCGCGGCGCTCGCCTTGCCCTTTGGGCAAACTCGCGCATCGCTCCGGCTTTCTCATCCTCACGCGCGCCAAGCAGTTGGCGCGCTCCGCCTCCTCATTCGCGGATGCTCATTTCGGAAGCGGGAGGATTCGAACCTCCGATACCCTTGCAGGTATAACAGTTTTCAAGACTGTCCGTTTCAACCACTCACGCACGCTTCCAAATTTAGTGCGGGGAATATCGTTGCCTTGTTTTGTCTGATTAACAAAACCCCGGGTGATTCTCCGCCAGTTGGCGGAACGGCTCGCGAGGACGCTCGCCTCAATCGCCCGCGCGAGGTAAAGCAGTTTACTCGCGCCAGCTCGGCCACCCCACCTTATAACACGGGGGTCTGTGTTGGCGATGATGATTGTGGAGCCGATTCTATTGCGGACGGAGCGGCAGATGCCGCGGTCTCTGCCGCGGGGGCTATATTTGGGCGTACGATGCCGAGCGACATACGATGCTCTTTGGGGTCTAAAAGCAAAATCTTAAGATCGTAGGTTTGACCAGCAGTGATTGTCTCCTGCATTTTTTCCGCGGTGCCGAATTCGGAAATATGGATGAGTCCCTGGATGTGCGGCTCAATTTCGGCAAATGCGCCAAACGAGGTAAAGCGCGTCACAGCGCCGCGCACTGCGTCCCCGCGGTGATATTTTTCAGCGATTTTTACCCACGGGTCTTCTTTGAGGGCTTTGAGTGAAAGCGCGATTTTTTCTCCCTGGATGTCAATGATTTTTGCCGTTACAGAATCGCCGGGCTTGAGCACTGATCGCGGGTCTTCAATGAGCGTCCAGTCAATTTCAGAGATATGGATGAGTCCTTCCAGCGTCTCGCCAAAGCGGACAAACGCGCCGAAATCCACGACGCCTGTTACCATACCCTCCACCACATCACCGATTTTGAATTGTGCGAGCGCGGCGCGCGACTCATCGCTCGCAATTCCCTTCTCGCTAAAAATGAGTTTTTGCTCCACGGGGTCAAAATCAATCACGCGGACGCGGATTGGATTGCCCACCAATTTTTGCAATTCTTGCAGAATCCGTTCTTTATCGCCGCCGTCAACGCGCGGATAATTTTTTGCGGAGAGCTGGGACGCGGGGAGAAATCCTTTGATACCCCCATACTCCATAATTAAGCCGCCGCGGTTTGCCTCCCGGATAATAACCTCCACCGACTCGCCGGAATCACGAAGTTTTTTCAGCGCTACCCAGCGTTTTTCCTCACCTGCTTCTTTGAGGGAGAGCTCCACATAGCCGTCGTCATTGTCCAATTCTACAATTTTGGCATTAATGGGATCGCCGGATTTGAGCGGCTTGATAATATCTTCCGCGGCTTTGTATTCGCGGCCAAAGACAATGCCAGTACCCTTGGGTCCGAGGTCTATATAGAGCGTTCCCCTTCGTTTTTCAATCACCGTGCCTTCGGCAATATCGCCCGGTTTCAAAAATACGCTCCCCGCGTTTTTAAGCAATAGCTCCATGGGGTGGCGGGCACGCAGAGCCACGGCGGTAGTAGCCGTATCGTGTATTGCGCTTACTTGACCGGTCTGCGCGTCTTCACTTTCAATGGTTATTTCTTGTTCATCATGCATAAGATAGAGTATAGAGAATTGGCGGGTATTTTGCAAGTCATAAGTTAAAAACCCCGTCTCGCTATTGGTGAGACGGGGCTGATGGCGGATTAGGAACGACTCATACACTTTTGCACAAGCGCGGGGATTGAGTCGCGGATGGGTTCGCCGAGGGCGAGGATATTGGCGCATGAAACAATAGATATATCATCTGCGCCTTCTATCTCCACGCTCCAGCGGATACCTGGGACGAGAACGTCTTCCACAAATATGCGTAAATCCTTGAGCGCATATTCCCTACCGGTGCGGGAAAATGAGAATTTCTTTTCCCATGCGCCGTAGGATTCGGCGAGAAAATCCATAGATGCCTGCGGGGCATCAAATTCCCGACGCAGGATGATGGAGTCATCTTTGATGTCTCCATGCCATGATGTTTTCTTGTCTACCACGGTGATGACCGGCGCGACTTGTCCAGTGGTATGCGCAATGCGCCAGCGCACATAGCGGGCATGGATAATCCAGTCAATAGGAAAATCGCGCGGCATATATATTACATCGGTGAGCGCGTACCATTTTTTTAATGTCGCGCCCGCCATCGCAAGGATGGGAAGGATGTTTTTTTCTACTGCTTCCGTATTCGCAACTCTGTATCGGGCTTCTCGCATGGATTTCCCTCACGCTAAAGGTTTTTTATGGAAAGAACAGAAACGGATTATCAATATACGCCTATAGAGAAGGAGTTGGCAAGCCAATAATAGTATGCTATACTTTAATGAGTTTGCAATGCACTGAATTACATGGAGGATGGGTATCGCGATGTGCACTTACATGAGAGTATGCGAAAATTCATGTAGGGTCGTTTATTGAAAATCGTGATTTTATTTACCCATAATGCATTATGAAACTCTTTTTTGCACACTCCTTTTCTCCAGAGGATGAAAAGGTCATAAGACAATTTAAAAACTTCTTCAAGAAAAATCTCCCCAATTTCGAACTTATTGGAAAAGAAGAACAAGTCGGCGGAATTTGGGAAAAAATTGAACGACTTATAAATAAAGAGTCTAAAGGGGCTATCGCGATTTTAACACGATCCGTAAGGCACACCAATTCATCAGATGGATGGTGTACAAAAGGCTGGATATTAACTGAAGCTGCTTATTGTATGGGGCGGGGTTTTTCGGTCCCCATTTTTGTTGAAGAAGGCGTCAAGAATTTAGGTCTACTTGGAAATGATAACGAATACAAATCTTTCATAAGGGATAAAAAGGGCAACTTAAAATTAGACAGCAAGAAAGCCGTTAAATACATTAAATCCGTTTTTAATCCATCTGGTTCGTCCTATAATATTGATGACAGGCGGGAGTTCATTTATGTCACTAGGGATGGGCACGGGTCAAGCGAGGCAATAAGTTTACTGTATAGACCACCAGAATCTGGATTTAAAAAGCTGCCATATCATTTTAGTTTAACCGGCGACGCACAACGACTGGGTTTTCCTCCTCTTTCGGAAATGCAAAAAACTGCATACGAGAAGCGCTTTACTAAACCTATTTTTTATAGCAGGGTGATAGGAGGTGTAAAGAGAAAGATAGAAATAGTGAAAGATGAAGATAAAAGTACAAAAAAGCGTTTTAATTTAGTTTTTAAACCCAACATAAAATATAGCGAGAGAGTAAGCTATAGCTTGGGATGGAGCAGTCCAAAGATGTTTGTAACGAAGAAATCCTGCGCAGAAAAAATGGAAAAATACGATGATGAATTCGTATTGATGCTATCCCATCCCACTTCAAAATTTTCCGTCAATATATTTTTTGAACTGGGGTATCCCCTTGATGGGAGACCGTGGGTAGATATTTTTGATGGTTCTGATAATTCTATTCAAGATGACGCAATAAGAGGACAAGACCCTTGGTCATTCGACGATAAACCAAATGGCACTGAGTATTCACTGCAATTCTCTAATGTGCATCAAAATTGTTCGTATAAAATCCGTTGGAGAGTGAAATAAAGGTCGAAGATAGGGATAAGTAAGATGATAGTAAAAAAACTCTTAAAATCATGAATAATCACATACAAAAGTTATTTCTCGGCGGAAAGACAGGGCCATTAGTTAATAGTGGCAGATATTTTTAGGTTTATGCGATAAACTCTCACTTAACCCCTATTTTTATGGTGATTACATGGTACGGGCAGGCGTGTTTTAAGATTCAATCTGGGGATCTCGTGATCGCGATTGATCCCTTTGACAAGGAAATCGGGTTCACCCCGCCGCGTTTTCGCGCGGATGTGGCGATGGTCACGCACGGACATCATGATCACGCTAATCTGGAATCGCTCGGGGGCGAACCGTTTGCCATTACTGGTCCCGGTGAGTACGAAGTAAAGGGCGTGCTTGTCCGCGGCATTGAGACATTCCATGATGCGGCACGCGGCCGCGAGCGCGGTCTGAATACGATCTATGTGATAGAAGTGGAAGGCGTGAGGATTCTGCATATGGGCGATTTTGGCGAGGAGAAAATGCGCGAGGAGACACTGGAAGCGATCGGCGACATAGACATTCTTATGATTCCGGTGGGCGGGGTCTATACCATAGAAGGAGATGCGGCGGCAAAGATCGCGCGGCAGATTGAATCCAGCATTGTCATCCCGATGCATTACAAAATTCCCGGGCTGAAAGTCCCCCTGCAGGGCAGTGAGCAATTTTTGAAAGAAATGGGCGTGAAAGACCCGGGAGCGCAGGAAAAATTGACAATCAAAAAAAAGGATATTCCAGAGGACGGAAAGACGGCGGTAGTGGTGGTGCTCAAGCAGGCGTAGTGGTTTTTGTAGAGTAGTTTTATATGATCATTCCTCAATTACACAATAAGGAAGTTATAAAAATCATTCATGATGCAGAGTTCATGAGTGCTTTATTCCGGAATCTTCTGAATATCCTGCCGAGTTTTGATATTACCAATAAGAAGATACTTCCTTACGGGCTTAAACCCCATACACGATCCGTGAGCTGGCTTGTAGAGCAAGTCATTGTGCAGCAAATGAAATACCGGGCGAAAGAATTGGGAGTACAGGATGTCAATTTTAATCTCCCGGATACTTGCCTTCACGATTGCGAGATTGATGCGGATGGGAAGCGGTACTATGTGAATGTTAAAATCCACAATATGGATGGAAAAGAAAATAAGAATGACATTGCCGCGGTTGAAAAGTTATATTTTCAATACACCGCAAATCCGGAGTATAATCTATTCTATGCGTGTTTCGGTATCCGATTTGAAAATATACGAGTGCATTTTAATAAGGATTATTTAGTAGTGTTTTCTCCTCAATTTATGCCGATATATGTCAATCCGAGAAATGATAAAATACAGGCGACATACCATCACGATATGGCACTGCGGACGAGAAAAGAGTTTTTGGAACTTTTGAAAAAGAACTCAACCAGTATAACGCTTGCATAACATTATGTCCGATTTCATCAACAAAATTTACAACGAAGATTGTCTTGACGGGATAGACAAAGTTGAGGATCGTTCTATTGACCTCATCCTCACTGATCCCCCCTATTGTCTAGGAAAGGATTACGGTAATGATTCTGATATGAAGGGATCAGAAGAATATCTGGCATGGACATACCAATGGATTGATAAGGTAGTGCCGAAACTAAAGGAGAACGGCAGTTTTTATATTTTTTTGAGCTGGCAGTACAGTCCGGAGATTTTTTGTCACATAAAGGGGAAAATGAAGATGGTCAATGAGATTATCTGGGACAGAAAAGTGCCGAGTATGGGCGGCTCAACGAGAAAATTCAGTTCTGTCCATGATACGATCGGTTTATTCGCCAAAGGCAAAGATTATTGTTTCAATATTGACGAGGTGAGGATTCCTTATGATGAGGAGACAAAAAAAGCCCGGACGCGCTCTATTTTTGTAGGCGCAAAGTGGCTGGAACAGGGATACAATCCGAAAGATGTTTGGAGCCATTCCCGCCTTCATAAACAGAACCCGGAAAGAGAAGATCATCCTACGCAAAAACCGCTCGCCATTATAGAGCGGATGGTAAGAGCGAGCAGTCCCGAAAACGGAATAGTCCTAGATCCGTTCATGGGAAGCGGGACCACCGCGATTGCTTGCATGAGAAGCGGCAGGAGATATACGGGTTTTGAAATGAATAAAGATTATTACCATACGATCCAAAATAGAATAGGGAGGGAGTTAAGTAGCGTGTCATTGTTTGAGCAGCTGTCCGTAGATATGAAACAAAGAGAGATAATCATAAATCAATAGATGGATTTTTTGCTCAAAATACGGGATGCGGTGCATGGGTGGAGCGAGGAGACGCGCAAGTTCTTGGCAATGGTGACGATGGGGATCGGGCTTTTGGCATTTTTCTCTCTTTGGGTTTCATCCGTGTCCTCGCGGCTGGTCGCAATTGGGCCATCGGCGCCCGCGGCGCCGACCACAGGGACGCCAGCGGCCGCGGCGCTGGCGGTGCCGATTGCTTTTGCGCCGTCTCGGGATAATTTCGGCTCGGAAGATACGGCTGATTTACCGCCATCTGCGCCGCCCGCAGAGCAGATTGTGCAAAATCCTGCCGGGCAGCCGTATGCCCCGATTTTGGCGCAGGAGCCGATAGCGGCTCCACTGGCGCCGACGCCCCTGCAAGGTGTTGCCGAGACATTTGCCGGCCTTGATCAATTATTTTCCCGCGCCGCGGATCAGCCGTTTGATACGATTGAAGGAAAATTGCGCGGTATCGGGGCGTGGCTGTGGAGCGTTGCTTTGAATCTCTTTGCTTGGGCGCAGAATTTCTTGCAGTGGTTCGGCGGATGGCTGTATTCGAAAGTATCAATGATTATCGTATCGTAACAAGCGGTGAGGGTTGAGCAATGGATTTAGTCGATAGGGAGTGATATTATTTCACGAAAAGTATGAACAATTACACAATCATACGCGGGGATTGTTTGAAATACCTTTCTGATCAAAAGTCCGGTATCAATGCTGACTTGACCTTTTTGGATCCGCCCTTCAATCAGGACAAAGAGTATGCTTCTTGGAACGATAATTTGCCTGAAGACGTCTATTGGCGGATGATGAAAGATGTTTGCAAGGGCGTTTTTGACGTTACTTCCGACGGCGGGGCCGTGTATTTCATGCAACGGGAGAAAAACGCGAGATTCGTTTTGCAGTGCCTTCATGAAACCGGCTGGTCATTCCAAAATCTTATCGTCTGGAAGAAAAAAACCTCCGCGGTTCCGTGCTCCAACAAATTCGGCAAGCACTATCAGATTATCGTTTTGGCGACCAAAGGGGCGAAATCGAGAGTGTTTCATCGTTTGCGCATCTCGCCGCCCCTGCCGCCGCATTACAAGTATGAAAGAGAAAATGGCGTGTATCTCACGGATGTTTGGGACGACATACGGGAATTGACATCCGGTTATTTTTCCGGAGATGAGGCTATGAGAAAAGAAAACGGCGAGCGCTTCCACAAACAACAATCGCCGCTCGCGCTTCTCGTGAGGATGATACTCTCTTCCACGAATGTCGGCGATACCGTGCTGGATCCTTTTGCCGGAACGGGGACTGCGCTGATTGCGGCCGCGCAGATGGGGAGAAAGTCCATCGGCATTGAAATTGATGCGGACAATGTAAAAGGCATTAAGTCCCGCCTCAAAGAGATAGGTCAAGCCGACAACATAGCAAAGTTCTACAAGGACTATGAGTGTACAGAAAACTTAAAGGACATTTGGGATATTGATCCTCTATTTGCTTTGCCGCATAAGAAAGAGCAGCCTAATCTGATGTTTGCCGTATGATTTACTCCATCC
>JBASTK010000153.1:0-2457 GCA_049274855.1 Candidatus Sungiibacteriota bacterium
GAGTAGAGACCGCGCTCAAAATCAGCAAGGGCATTATGATCGTCGCGTCACAGCTATCCGGTATAGCGAGAGTGAACGGGGAAAATCCAAATTCTCACGGAAAGTGGACGCCGGACTTCCCTGATACTACCGATACGCTTTTTTCCGAGCATTTTGCGTGTATGGATTGCGGCATCAATCTGCCGGAAATTGAGCCGCGGATGTTTAGCTTTAATAGTCCCTACGGCGCATGCCCCGAATGTACTGGTCTTGGGGCGACACTGGAAGTGGATACGGAGCTTATCATACCAAACAAGCGTCTCTCTATTGCCGAGGGCGCTATCCGGCCATGGGCGGGCGCTTCGCACCGCGTCGGCAGGCAGAGCTGGTATTGGTGGATATTGGATGATCTCGCGACGCGGCGCGGATTCTCTCTGGACACGCCTGTGGAAAAACTACCGACAGGGATCATTACACTTATCCTGCGCGGCGAATCCAATGCTCAAAACAATTCCCTCCTCACTCCCGCACGAGACGACGAAGAAATCATCGGCAAAGAAACAGAGAGGGCAAAAGGCGGATTTGAAGGAGTAATCCCCAATCTCAAACGCCGATGGAAAGAAACTGATTCGGAATTCACTCGCGCAGAAATTGAAAAATATATGATGATCCGCGTGTGTCCAGAGTGCCAAGGTAAGCGCCTCAAAAAAGAAGCGCTTGGCGTCAAAATCGGCACAGATAATATCGCATCAATCGCAGACCGCACTATTGATCAGGCACAGGCATTTTTCGCGGCTATCGCCTCTAAAAAATCTTATGAGGCCGGGTCTCATAAGATTGATTTGTCGGCAAATGACTTCAAAATTGCAACGCCGCTAATAAAAGAAATTGAAAAACGGCTTCAATTTCTCCGTGACGTAGGATTGGAATATCTCACGCTTAGTCGCGAGTCCACGACGCTCTCTGGCGGCGAGGCACAGCGGATACAGCTTGCCACGCAAATCGGCTCGCGCCTCACCGGCATCATCTATATTTTGGACGAGCCGTCCATCGGCTTGCATCCGCGCGATCATGCGCGGCTCATCACGACCCTGAAAAACCTGCGCGATCTTGGCAATACCGTCATCGTCGTAGAACACGACGCGGAGACCATGCGCGAGGCGGATTGGATTATTGATATTGGACCGGGTGCCGGCAACCACGGCGGTAAAATCATTTTTGAAGGCACGCCTGCGGCTATTTTCAAAGCAGATACCCTGACCGGACAATACCTCTCGGGCAAAAAACGCGTTGGAACATTAAAACAACATCCTTACAAACTTGAGAATGTTGGGGTATCACAAAGGCAAAAAAATAAACATCAGACATTTATTACTATTCGCGGCGCCGAAGAGCATAATCTTAAGAATATTGATATCACTATTCCGCTCGGCAAGCTCGTGGCGGTATCGGGTGTTTCAGGATCGGGCAAGTCCACGCTTATCAACGACATACTCGCCAAGGCATTATTGGCAAAATTGCACGGTGCTCATCTGATTCCTGGCAAACACAAAGAAATTACAGGGATAGAGCATATCAATAAAGCCGTGGTGGTGGATCAGTCACCCATCGGCAGAACCCCGCGCTCCAATCCCGCGACATACACCGGAGCATTTGCCGTGATCCGCGATGTGTTTGCACGCACTGTGGAGGCGCGCGTACGCGGCTACACAGCCGGCAGATTCAGTTTCAATGTCAAAGGCGGCAGGTGCGAGGTATGCGAAGGGCAAGGCGTCAAGAAAATAGAAATGTATTTTCTCCCCGATGTCTATGTAGAGTGCGAGGAATGCCGCGGGTTGCGCTACTCGCGCGAGGCGCTGGAAATAGAATACCTCGGCAAAAATATCGCGGATATTCTGGATTTATCTATTGAAGAAGCGCTCGCATTTTTCGCCCCCATTCCCGCGATACAGCAAAAGTTTGCCACACTCGTAGATGTCGGGCTCGGCTATATGAAAGTAGGCCAGCCGGCGCCCACGCTCTCCGGCGGGGAAGCCCAGCGCGTCAAGCTCGCCACCGAGCTCTCGCGCCGCGACACCGGCAATACGCTCTACATATTGGACGAGCCGACCACGGGACTTCATTTTGACGATACAGCAAAACTGCTCCGTGTCTTGCAGGCGCTCGTGGACAAAGGCAACACGGTGCTGATCATTGAACACAATCTTGATATTCTGCGTAATGCCGATTGGCTGATTGATCTTGGCCCCGAGGGAGGGGACGCGGGGGGCTATCTTATTGCCGCAGGCACACCCGATGACATTATGAAAATAAAAAACTCCTCCACAGGCCAGTGGTTGACAAAAAAATAGATCTATGCTATTTTTTATTCAGCACCCATTGCCTAAAAAGAGAAGGGAGTCCTATGAGGGGATTTGCCCGCGGAGAGATTTTTTCTTCTGATGGCCAGAGGTATATTCACCTCGCCCATGCCTTTAA
>JBASTK010000154.1:0-3547 GCA_049274855.1 Candidatus Sungiibacteriota bacterium
CCAAAAACACCCTCCGCCGAATACTGCGATTTCTTTTTTATTTTGAGTCAATGATTTAATGACGGTTACTGCGCGATAACACCAGACGGCATTACGCGGGCTTTACGCAATATAAGAACCCCCATAATAAGTATCCACAAGGTAAGAAAACTTGAGAAGCTTGCAAAAAGCGTATTAGTAATCAATACCGAGAGACCGGTATATGCCTGCACAACGCCGACGACAAATGATGCGACCGCGAGCGCCATTGCCGTCCCGCCAAGCCATCGGGGGAAAACAGCGCTCTTCGTCACCGCAAGCCCGTAAAGAAACAAAGTGATGCCAAAAAATAAAATGATGTAAACGCTGAAAAGCGCAATGTCAATTTCTTCCATCATCTCGGCCACCCGCAACGCCACGGCCTGCTCCTGTCCGGAAGCCATTGCCCATGAATTATGCACGACTTTTGATGCAATGCCGTCAAGCGCCATAAGTACCACCCATACGCTCGTACTCACCATAGCGCTCACCGAACCTATCTTCGCCCATGCGGATCCGGACCCGTCCGCCATCAAACGTTGAATAGCAAGGAGTCCTCCCAAAAGCATAAAGCCCCCCATCAATAGAAGCAGATGATCTGTCAGCCAGATATTGCTTTGTGCGACGGTTTGGATCTGTGCGGCAGTGGACTCAATATTCGGCGAGCGCGGATGGATGATGTTGGCAATCATAAAAATAACTGCGCCTACAATACCCGACCATGCTCCAAATCGGACAAATGTCTGCTGTGCGATACTCTCGCCTGATATAGTGGTATTTACCATATTGTTTTTTATTTATTTTATTAACTATAACACTTCATTCTCTTATCCAGCATACTCGTAACATACTTATTACGCAACAATTTTTTTAAGAACCATGCGCTTGGGATTCGTAACGTCCCGAATCTTTATTGTATACAATGAGGCCAAGTTTGACGAGTCGTCCACGAATGGCGCCGGGCTGGCGCCCAAAATGTTTTGCGAGCTGTGCGGTGGTCGGTTTATGTTCAAAGGCATCGCGCAGCGTCGCGTCATCAGCGTCGCTCCACGGGCGATACGCATTGGGATATTTCGCGCGAATCTGCGCAAGATCACTGCGATTAATTTGCCCGCGCAATGAGGATGCCTCTTGGAAATCCGCCGAAGTATCCGGCATCCTGCCGCCGCAGCGCATAATAAATGCCCTATGCTTTATACCCAATTCCTCTTTATCCATACCCGCTAATTTTTCTTCTGCTTTTCCAGACACCAGCCGAAACCGCTGATCTTTTTCCAACACTTCATCGCTTACCATAAACGCGCGGGCGTTGGCGCCGAGAAGATAGAGGCCAGAAAGACGCCGCACGCGCGAGAGCGCGACATATCCCTGTCCGTATTCAAATGCATCCGAGAGATCCACGACTGCGGCATCCATACTCATGCCCTGGCTTTTGTGTACGGTCATGGCCCAGGCAAGCCGCAAAGGTATCTGCGCCACGCGCGCCCGCGTCCTCCCTTCTTCTTCCATCACCCACTCCATTGTCTTGACCAAAATCTCCGCTCCTCCGCGAGTTTCCACAATAGGATAGCCGCTCTCCCGATCAAAACTCATCACTCTGCCAAGCGTCCCATTTACAAAACCCGCAGCAGGATTATTTTTCGTGCACATCACTGCGGCATCTTTTTTGAGCGCAAGCGATTCGGGCGAGAGGCAGTTGCGCTTCAGCACTTCAATCAACGCGGCGGGACCGAACGCTTCCATAGCAAAAACCGCCGTCTCTCCGGGCAATTTTTTCAATCGCGCTTCGTTGATCCTGTCCACATCCGCGTTATGCGAAAATAATTTTGGCACATCCTCCGGCGCACTTCCCAGAGTATGCCTGCGTTCAAAAATCCGTTCCCGATGATGCGCGCCAAATCTATTGGCGCGGATAGCCGATAATACTTCAAGATACTGCGGATCATCCTGGCGATACTGCTCGCCAAGATAGCAGACCACCGGATTCAAAACGCGCCACGCATCCGATGTGTATGCAAAACGCGCCTTCGCGCCCGCGCGCCCTATCGGTGGCAATTGGAAAAAATCGCCGACCAGCACTACTTGCAATCCACCAAAAGGCATATCTATCTCGCGTCCTTGCCGACATACAGAGTCCACCATAGAAAGCGCCGCGGCAGACAACATAGACACCTCATCAATAATAAGCACGCGGGCATTGCTCAACCGCTTCCTGATTTTGGTCCTGCCGGCGATCATCATTGCTTCCTCTTCCGAGAGGTGGTCAGCAATACCAATGCCGCTCCATGAATGAATCGTCATGCCGCCAATGTGCGTAGCCGCAATGCCGGTTGATGCCGTGATCGCGGGCTCCACCCCGCAGGAGCGCAGATACGCGACATACGCATTTACCGTATGGCTCTTGCCCGACCCGGGTTCTCCGGTAAGAAAAACATTCGCCCCGGTCTTCAAAATATCCAATGCCTCCTGTTGGGTCATCTATTTATTTGCGTTAAAAAAATCGCGCCTTTGCTTAAAAATAATAAAATCCGTCTTCATTTTTGCCCGCCTGCTTGCCTGCCCGTCCGAAACAAAGTGAGGGCGGGGCGGAGTTTATCCCGTATACAGCTTTGCTGTTGTGCGTGACCCTCAAAACTTTTCAACGGACGGATTTTTCGGCTAAAGCTTTTTTAGTCTTTGCCCCAAGTCCGAATGACTTCTTGAAAATTGCGAGGTTTTTGTTGTTGCGCTTCCCAACTTTCCTGTTTGATATAAAGCATTTTGTATACAACATTCTTCTGATTTGCGTTCACATCTACGCACCATTGCGCAAGTCGTTTGATTTTGTCAACATCGTCAAGATCTTCTCGCCCCTTGGTTTCAACCACATAGTATTCTTTTGGCGACACTTTCACAATAAAATCCGGGTAGTAGTCTGAAATGCTTCCGTCCGCGTTTTTATAGTCAATTTTGAAATGCACCGCAAAATAATTTTTAGCGTAAGAAATTATATCCTCGTATTTTTCAAGAAAACCCACGAACTCCAATTCAAAATGACTATCGCCAATAATTTTATTGAAAATACTTTTCTTCGGCACAATATAACCCTGATCTTTGACCACGAATGGTCGACTCTTGCTGATTTTGATATAGTCGCGAATTTCCGCCTCGCCTTTATCCAAAACAGTAAGTGTGTTGATTTCTTTTCTGAATGTTTCAAAGATTGCGCGCGTTGTCTCAATTTCGGACAGATTGCGAAGTGAGTTAAGATTATCAAGATCAATCCGTGTATTAAATAAATGTCCTTGAATAAACTCCTTAACCTTTCCGTAAAGTATGTCATAACCGGAAACAAGCCGGAGTTCTTTCATAATAACCTGCGTAAAGTATCCGATTACACTTTGATAGTTAGGAACAAAATTACTATCAAGCTCGGTTTTATGAGTAATATCTCCGCTCGCTATATCGCGAAAAACAATCTCTCGTTTTTCTGCTTCCGAAAATTCCTTTAGCACAATCTTCTTGTGGCCGAATTTTGACACATCAAGAC
>JBASTK010000155.1:0-5558 GCA_049274855.1 Candidatus Sungiibacteriota bacterium
ATGCAAGAGTATGTTAAATCCCGGCGGCTCCATTATCATCACCTCGCCCAATTGGTCCAATCCGCGCGGGTATATCTTGACGGCTTTACGGATTCTTTTTGATGCCAAAATTACTTTGGCGGATTTGCATTATTTTACTCCGATTGAATTCCAGCAATTCGCCCGGGCGCTCGGGATGCGGCTGGTATGGCGCACGGTGGATCAGGAATGGGCGCACGGCGATAAACTCGTCAGCGATTTTACGCGCCGTCTCCCCAATGTCAGCCGCGACTCAAAATTGCCTACGGACGCGAAAAAAATTAGAGAGTTTATTCGGTGGATCGAAAAGCATATACTCCCTCTTGAAAAAGACGCGTCCCACACCGGCGCCATCGGCGTGTATCATTTCCGAAAATAATCACGCAGAGTATTCACTCGCATTCTGAAACGATCGTATAGGAATGAGAGTAGAGGTAAAAAGCGAAAATAATTTGGATGCGCCGCGCGGCCGTTGACGGCCGCGGTGTTATATGATAGACAAAGAGAGTCGTAGGCGTTTCTTTGACATCCAAATAGTGCTCAATTTGAGGAGGATGCGTTGTGCTTGAGCCAAATAATCACAGCAGATCGGAAATCAGGTGGAAGGCGGTTGACCAAGAGCGGCAGGCAGAAATACGAAGTCTGTTGGACCGATATTATGCGTACTTGATAGAGGAGGTGCATGCTATTCGTCAGGTGGACGAATCGGGAGAGTACAGCGCTAATTACGCGGCGGCGTGCACCATGCGGGATGGTGGACAGAAGAACATCCTCGTGAGAAGGCACATTCTCGCGAGGAGCGAAGACATCATCAATGCTATACTCGTGATGACATATCTGCGTGTGCACGGGTTGCCTGTGCCTGAGGTGATTGAATCGCGCGAGGACACGAGTTTCATCCGGCGGCACGGCAGCAGTTGGCAGGTCTTTGAGTTTATCTCCGCGGGGCATTATTTCCGAGGCACCGCGGATGATTTGAAGACGACGGGGCAGGTGATCGCGCGTATGCATGCGGCATTGCGGTCGTTTCCGATGAAAGAGGATATGCCGCACATCGATTATGCGATCGGACCTTTGAGTGCGGCGTGGTGGGAGCAGATAACAACTCTTCACGGAGAAAATGAGTTTGAGACGATGTTACGAGAGCGGAAAGCGTTCATTCAGGAACGCATAGTAAGAGTAAGAGAGACGCTCGACGCCATGCCGCAGGCAGAGGAAATAAACCATGGCGACCTGCATCCATACAATTTTCTGTTTTGCGGGGATGAACTCGTGGGACTCATTGATTTTGGCAACATATTCCGCGCGGATCAGCGTTACGATGTCGCCATGGCGTGCCATCGTCTGGTGCGCCAATATGTCGTGCATCAAGGGAAGCCATGGCAGGAGACACTGCAGCAGGGTATAGAGCTATTTCTGCAGGCGTATGTAAGCATGTTGCCGCTGTGTGATGAATGCGTGCGATCCCTGCCCGCGTTTGATGTGGCACTGATCCTCCGCAAGATGGCATACAATTTCGACCTCTATATGAGGGGTAAGAGGGGTTGGCAGGGATGCTTATCTCAATTTCAGAGATTTTTCCTGTTCTTGGAAGAGACGGATGCTATTGAGGCGGTGTTGGCATAACCACAAAGAGGGGATGAGTGATGGCGATGATACTGAAGCCATGCGTCGTGGTATTGTCTGGTATGCCACTGATGGGCAAGAGCGCGCTTGCGGCGGAATTGATCCGTATGACGAACCTCATTCATATAGATGTTGATGAGATTCGTCAGATGCTGTTTCCAAATCCTGATAGGATTGTTTTTCCGTCCACATCGGAATTCGCTGTCATGGAGAGTTGCTACGATCTTTTGATAAAGAACGCCGAATGGATCGTTGAACAACTACGGATACCAGTATGCGTGACCGGGACATTCTCTCGGGAAGAATTCAAAGCCCCATTGAAAAGGATGTGGAAGAAATCTGTTGTGGCTATTCCGTTTCGGATTTTTCTTTTGTCGGCGTCGGATGAAGAAATCACGCAACGGGTTGAGAAGCGTCGGCGCGAGGGAAGTGCGTCTAACATTGACACGATGGAGAAGTTCTTATGGGCAAAAGGATTTTTTCAGCCCGTTGAGTTTGCTCGGGTGGTTAGGATCCAGACCATAAAGCCACCGGATGAGTGTGCTCAAGAGGTTCTTGGGTATCTCGCAGATTTGGTGGTATAGCGGAGTTCATGATCGGTAGTGCAATTTATGATCCCCGATGGCGCTTGCGCCATCGGGGGATTTTTTATCCTTACTCTCATTCTCGTACGATCGTATGAGAATGAGAGTAAGGGGATGGGGAGGTATGAAAACTATTTGTGCGGCTTCCTTGTTTTAGGTAGTATGAATCCTATGGAAATCCTTGGTATTATTCCGGCGCGGGGCGGGTCAAAGTCAATTCCGCGCAAAAATATTAAGATGCTTGCGGGGAAACCCTTGATTGCGTGGTCAATTGAAGAGGCGAAGCAGTCGCGTCTGCTGACGCGTGTGATTGTCTCCACGGATGACGAGGAGATTGCGGCGGTTGCGCGTCAATACGGAGTAGAAGTGCCTTTTTTGCGGCCTGCGGTGTTGGCGCAGGATTTGTCTCCGGACACGGAATTTCTCCTGCACGCGCTGGATTTCTTGCGTGAAAAAGAAGAGTATGAGCCGGAGATTGTCGTGCGGCTCCCGCCGACTTCACCCCTTCGTATTGCAGGGCATATAGATGAAGGAATACAAAAACTTCTTGATATGCCGGATGCGGATGCGGTGCGGCCGATCTGTGAGGCGCCAAAGCATCCGTATAAACTTTGGAAAATCAGCGAGGATAAAAAAATTCTTGAGCCGTTCTTGCCGCAGTCATTCACGGGCTTTGATGAGCCGTACAATTTGCCGCGGCAGATGTTTCCGAAAGCATACATCCATACCGGGGCTATGGATGTTATCCGCGTGCGGACTATTCGCGAACAAAAATCAACTTCCGGCAAAAAACTCGGCTTTTTTTTCATGACACCGGAGGACTCGGTGAATATTGATCAGCCGATTGATTTTGAGATTGCGGAGTTTCTTATGCAAAAGCGTCTCGCCCGCGGCTGATAGTCGCCTTTGAAATTACCTGTCAACAAATGTTCACGATCGTAATGATTTGTTGACAGGTAATTTCAATATCTCTAAATTGTATATTAGGTATGTCTTGGGTTGAAACGAAAGGGAATGTATGGTAGTTATAAAAGACAACTATGCCAGTGAAAACGGCTCAAAAAAAAGGAAAACGAGTGGTGGCGGTGAGTGGCGGGTTTGACCCGGTGCATGTGGGGCATGTGCGGATGTTTGAGGCCGCGAAGAAACTCGGCGATGAATTAGTCGTGATTTTGAATAATGACCATTGGCTTCGCAAGAAAAAGCGCCATGTGTTTATGCCTCAGCACGAGCGCAAGGAAGTGATAGAGGCATTCAAATGCGTGGATCGCGTGGTGCTTACCGGGCATGGGCAGGATGCGCACGATATGAGCGTCGTAAAAGAACTGCAGAAATTGAAACCGCATATTTTTGCCAACGGCGGCGACCGATTCGCAAAAAATATACCGGAAGTCGCGGCGTGCAAGGCACTTGGCTGCGAGATGTTGTTTCGCGTGGGACGGGGCGGCAAGGTACAGTCAAGCTCGTGGCTGCTTACCAACTATTTGAAAAATAAAATACTTTTGTCATAAATCAACATTATGCATCTTGGACAAAATCACAAATTTGATTTCAATCGCCTGTTTATTTTTGAGATGGCGAACAATCATCAGGGCATGCGCGAGCATGGATTGGTGATTATCAACGCGATGGCGGATATTGCCCGGCAGAGAGGCATCCGCGCCGCGATTAAACTGCAATTCCGCGATCTTGACACCTTTATCCACCCTGATCATCGCGAGAGCAAAACAAATAAGCACATTGCGCGGTTTCTCGGCACGCGCCTTGCGGATGAGGAGTTTGCAGCATTGGTAGCGGAGACGAGGGCACGCGGTCTTATCACCATCTGCACGCCGTTTGATGAGCCGTCTGTGGATAAGATTGAGCGCATGGGGATTGAAGTAATTAAGATCGGCTCCTGCTCGGCGCATGACTGGCCGCTCTTGGAGCGCGTGGCAGACACGGGCAAGCCCGTGATTTGCTCTACGGGCGGATTGACGATAAAAGAAATAGATAAAATTGTGAGTTTTTTTGAAAAACGCGCGGTGCATTTTGCCCTGATGCATTGCGTGGCGCAATACCCGACGCCGAATAATAAATTGCATCTCAATCAAATCGCGGCAATGCGAGCGCGGTATCCGGGGGTTACGATTGGATTTTCCACGCACGAGGAGCCGAGTAATTTGAACGCGGTGCGCGTGGCATACGCCAAGGGCGCGCGGATTTTTGAAAAACATGTCGGCGTCTCAACTGACGAAATCTCGCTCAATACTTATTCGGCGACCCCCGCGCAGATTGACGCGTGGGTAAAAGCATTTTTGGAAGCCGAGGAGTCATGCGGCGGCGCGGGCGAGCGCGTGATTGAAGAAAAAGAAACTGCGGATCTGGTGTCGCTGATGCGCGGCGCGTATGCGGCCGCGGAGATTCCGGCCGGCACGGCAATCGCGCGCGATCAAGTGTTTTTTGCTATTCCTTTGCAGGAAGGACAGCTTGTAAGCGGCAGGTTTCAGGATGGTATGATCGCGGACCGCGATTATGCCGCGCACGAGGCGATTGCCTCTGCCATTCGTTCTGATGCACATTCGCGCAAAGACATTGTCTATCATTCTATTCACGCGGTGCGCGGTATGCTCAATGAGGCGCGCGTGCCGGTGGGGCATGATTTTTCCGTTGAGCTCTCGCACCACTATGGGATTGAGCGGTTCCATGAAATAGGATGCACGCTCGTGGATTGTTTTAACCGCGAGTACGCAAAAAAAATTATCGTCCAGCTTCCAGGCCAGTGGAATCCTGAACATTTTCACAAGCGAAAAGATGAGACATTTCATGTGCTTGCCGGGACATTGGAGGTCGCAATCAATGGCAAGAGAAAAATCATGGAGCCCGGCGATACGATCTGGGTGCCGCGGGGCGTGGTGCATGGATTCGGCACTGCGACAGGAGTCGTGTTTGAGGAGGTGTCCACGACGAATTACAGCGATGATTCGTTTTATGCGGATAAAAAAATTGCGGATATGCCTCGGGACGAGCGCAAAACCCGTTTACTGAATTGGGGACAGCATCAGCTGGAGAATATCATTGAAGAAGAGCTTGCGGGCGTGTTATAGTGATAAATGGATGATTAAGACCGTAGTATTTGATTTTGACGGAGTGATTGTGGATTCTAACGCCCTTAAAGATGCGGCGTTTTTTGCTCTTTTCACTGACCATCCGCAAGTGTCAGAAGAGTTGGTGCGTGATGTGCACGCTCGTAATGACGGCACGCGGTTTGATATCTTGCGAGATATTTTTGTCCGCGCGGGCACGGCTCAAGGAGAGATTGAGCCGCTGGTGCAGGAGTATGCTCTGCGG
>JBASTK010000156.1:0-7479 GCA_049274855.1 Candidatus Sungiibacteriota bacterium
GGGATGAAGTGCGCGAGATTTTGGCGGCAAAGGGGTATGCGGGGAAGGATCTGGATGATCTCCTGCGCCTTATCACCTCGCGCGGGCAATTCTGGGTGGATTTTATGATGCGCGAGGAATTGCAGATGCACGCGCCGGTCGGGGAGTCGGCTCTGCGGAGTGCGGCAGTGACATTCTCTTCCTTTGTCATAGCCGGAAGCATTCCGCTTATGCCGTATCTGCTTTTTCGCGGTGAGGCGTCATTTGCCGTTGTATGCGCGATTACCGCCGTCACACTTTTTGTCGTCGGGGCTTTGCGCGCATATTTTTCGCGCCAATCATGGATTGCGCTGGGGTTTGAAATGCTTGGGGCAGGAGGATCTGCCGCTGTGATTGCTTATGGCGTGGGCGCTATGATTCGTTTTATGGTATCATAGGAGAATAGGCATCTTGCGTTTTAAAAAAGTAAGCGGTACTATATCAATATGACAATAACAATATATATCATCGGCGGTGTTATCGTAGTCGGTATTTTTGCTTTTGTCGGCATTTATAATGCCCTGGTGCGGCGGAAGAATCAGGCGGAAGAGGCATGGGCGGATATTGAAGTACAGCTGAAGCGCCGCTACGACCTGATCCCCAATGTGGTGGAGGCGGTCAAAGGATACGCCGGACACGAGAAGGGCGTTTTTGAAAATGTGACAAAAGCGCGTACTGCGGCAATGGGCGTCACGGGCATGGGCGCGGGCGAACATGCGCAGGCGGAAAATATGCTTGCCGGGACATTGAAAACGCTTTTTGCGGTTGCGGAGAATTATCCGGATCTGAAAGCCAATATGAATTTTCTTGAATTACAAAGAGAGCTCTCCGACACGGAAAATAAAATCCAATCCAGCCGCCGCTTCTTCAACGGCAATGTCCGCGATTACAATATCTCTTTGGAATCATTCCCCTCCAATATCATAGCGGGGATGTTTGGATTTGCCCGCAAAGAACTTTTTGATCTGCCGGACGCATCTCCAGCGCAGAATCCGGTCGCGGTGAAGTTTTAAGAGGCACGCAATTTAAAAACACCTCACATGTATCATGCGAGGTGTTTGTTTTATTGAGGCATACTGGTTATGCCTTGTTGGTCGTTTTTCTGAACGCGTCAATAAGGTGCACCCTCCCTTCTTCTTTGCGGATCACCCACCTGACGCGTAGATGAGTATTGCCTACATGAGTGTGGTAGTAGGTCTCCCCCACATTCATTCCCGGAATAGTTTTTCCGCTATCCCCATTCCATCTTATCTCGGTTGCTCCGGTATGGCGGAATGGGTCGGTGGCGATTTCTTCTACTGTTTCAATGACCGCGTCTTTTTCGTCCTGATCAAGGCCTTTATCGCGGAGGAACCGATTGAACGGTTTCCGATAGACCACAGCGTGCTCCTTTTTCCAATGCACGCCAATCTGGGTGGTTTGGGGTAGTCCGATAACGATGTCTCGCTTGAGTCGCCGCACCTTTATTTGGATTGTGGCTAATTGTGATGGATCCGCCGTCAGCGCATTTTCAATTTCAGAAAGGCGCTGTTCGCAATCGCCGAGCTTCTGCTTGAGCGACAGGTTCTCCTTCTCGGCTATAGAGAGACGTTTCTCTATGTCCGCGGTTGTCTCTTGCATTTCCTCCACATTATAGTAGAGGCGTTCTTCCACCCCCGCGATGTCTTGGATAGCGTCGGCAAGTATACGAAACGGTCGCTGTATAACCGGTATCGGTAGCGGAGGGATTTCCGAAGGTTCTTCCGCGCGTAACGCAACTGACTCCTCTCCTGTCTCCGCGTGCGCCTCGGATTCCGGTTGAGACATGGATGCCTTTTCACTTTCTTCGTGGAGCCGCCTGATATCATCCATGGTACGGATGTTGTCTTGTGATAGGCACCAGACGGCATGGAGCATCGGACTCCTATCTTTTTCAGCATGGTCTCTATTGTGGTCCACCTCCGCTTCGGCGATGATTTTTGCTTTTTGCTCCTCATCGGCCGTCAGATACTTCTCGTAGATAATGCGAAAAAGGCGAAAATCTACGTAGAATCCGTGGTCGGAGAGCCCCCTTCTCATCCCGATCTGCTTTTGAATGAGGTCAATGGTCTTACGACCTTCTCCGGGCGTGCAGTAGCATTCGTCAAGGTGGGGGGCGACGGCAGATCGACGCTCCCTGACTGGTCTTTTTACGGTCTTTTGATACAAGGACGAGCACTCGAGATAATTGATTGCCATGACGCGTCCTCCTTGTCCTTGTCGTGGCGAAATGTCAACGAACGAGACGAGAAACTACTAAACAACTGGAGAAATCATAGCATACGCGGTTAGCTTCGGTCAATGGTTTCTTTTTGCCCCATTCGTGCTATGATGAGCGATAGTTATGAGTACGCTCTACACGCATCAATCCGCGAATATCCGCAAGACATGGCTTTTGATGGCTGGATTTTTCGGCGCGGTCATTGGTATTGGCTGGGCGTTCAGTTATGTGTACGGCAATCCGGGGATTCTTTATATTGCCGTGGCTTTTAGCATAGTGATGAATATCGCGAGCTATTGGTTTTCGGATAAAATTGTGCTTGCTATGCACCGCGCCGAGCCCGTGGATTTCAAAAAAAATCCGGAGATCTACCGCGTGTTGGAGAATCTTACTATTACCGCAGGACTCCCTATGCCGAGGTTTTATCTCATCAATGATTCGGCGCCCAATGCGTTTGCTACGGGCCGCAATTCCAAACACGCGGTGGTGTGCGCCACCACTGGTCTTCTGCAACTCCTTGATCGCTCGGAGCTGGAAGGGGTGCTTGCCCATGAGCTCTCGCATATTGGCAATCGGGATATGCTTGTATCTACGGTTGCGGTCGTGCTCGTTGGCTTCATCTCTATTTTGTCGGATATGTTTATGCGATCAATGTGGTTCGGCGGGTTCTCCGGCGGAGATGACCGCGACCGCGGCAGAGCAGGCGGTGTCTTAATACTCGTCGGCATAGCGCTTTCTATTTTGGCGCCGATTGCAGCATCCCTCATCCACCTTGCGATTTCGCGTAGGCGCGAGTTTTTGGCGGACGCATCGGGCGCCCTGCTCACGCGCTATCCGGAGGGACTCGCATCGGCTCTGCGCAAGATCGGCGCCTATCCGCGTACTCTACGGACTGCGACCAATGCCACCGCGCATCTTTTTTTTGAAAATCCATTCGGCGCAGACCGTCCGCGCGGGGGAGGAGCGCGCAACGGATCCTTTATTGCAAAAATGTTTTCCACGCACCCGCCGATAGCAGAGCGCATCGCCGCGCTGGAAGAACAGAGAGGATAGCCGATAGGTAAAGGCGGTGAGGAATCAAAGCACTAAACCATTAAAGCATTAAAAAAACTAAAGAATAAAATTGAGCGAGTAAAATACCATGCCCCTTTTATACGCTTAAGCAGTTAAAAGGGGCATTATGGATATGAATATAAAAAAAGATAAAAAGATACGAGATCAACGATTACGGGTCGCGGTATCGCACCATGAAGATTTTTTGATCAGACGGCTTGGGAAAGAATGGGGTGCGATTGAGCGTCGGGCGAAAGGGGAAGCACTCGTGCGGTATGCAAAAATGTCCTCGGCAGTCGTCGGAAGGACTGTTTTGGCGCTTTTGTTGTTAGCGGGTACGGTGACGATTATCGCTATAGCTCCTAATATGTTTGCCGCAGTGGACCGACTTACGCGACGAAAAGTGTTTTTTGAGAAAAAAGGAATACAAAGCGCTCATCGGTATTTGAAAAAGAAGAAGTTTATCATGTCCGCGCGGGAAAAAGATTGTTATCAGCTCACCTTGACGGAAAAGGGACGCGTTCGGGCATTGTCCGCAACATTTCAAGGACTCAAAATCCACGAACAGCCGCAATGGGATGGTATGTGGCGGGTCGTGATGTTTGATATTCCGGACAAAAAGAAATGGGCGCGTGATACCTTTCGGAGGAGTTTGCGCGAGATGGGTTTTTTGCAAATGCAAAAAAGCGTTTTCATATCGCCGTATCCATGTGAAGAGGAAGTGGAATTTCTCACGGCGATGTTTGATGTTGCCGGTCATGTCCGTCTGATTCGTACGGATACTATTATTCATGATCACGACCTACGAACGTTTTTTTCCTTGTAGGAAGATTTGGAAATCTTCGGTTTCTAAATAAAATTTGTGAGAAATTCTCTGGGCAGTTTGTCGCGGAGCATTGATTCGTATGGTGTGCTATTGGATGGGGTGCAGTACAATGCCCCTTTTAACTGCTTAAGCGCATAAAAGGGGCATTGTGGATTTTCGGCGAAAGGACTAAACTATTGTAAGTGATTTATAAATAAAGCGATAAGGAGGGTTCGCATAGCGGCCTAGTGCGCGCGCTTGGAAAGCGCGTAAGGGGTAACTCCCTTCGAGAGTTCGAATCTCTCACCCTCCGCCAATTAGGAAATGAAGTTATTTTATGCACGAGACATTACCCATAACTGAACGATGCCCAGAACACATTCCTACTGCAGAAGAAGTTGCAGGAGTTTTTGAGCAACTAGTGAAAGGAAAAGAATACAAAGAGACGAGAAAACTTGAAGATGAAAATGGCCTCTATCTTTGGGATATTGAAATACCGGATGAATCAGGAGAGGGAATAGTTGAGTATTCGTATCGGCGGGGTCGTCCGGCAGAGGGGCAGCTTCTTGAGCTTCGTATTGATGTTGCATTTTACGATAGTGATGGTATGCCCATAAGCGGCACATCTGCTGCAAAGTTTGAAAATGGTGCGTGGAAAATAATCTCATAATTTCTCAAAATAATGTTTCCAACATTATCCAAAATTCCTAACAAACGATGCAATCTTTTTTAAGAAATATTCGAAGAAGAGTCTCTTCATTTGTATTATTCAAAATATACACTAGCGGAAAGGCTCGGTATTTTCGCATTAAACAACCGGCTCCTTGGTCGGATGTTGTGCAAGATGTTATGTCGAAAATGCCTACTTTTAATCAACGACACATTCCAGCGGTGGAATCTCGGTCTAGTTTCTGAGACATTGTTTGATTCGCGCCGCAGTTAAGATTCTTTCGCGATTCCGATATTGACCCAAACATCCAAAAAGTAGCCCGACACACTTATTGTTATGCAAAACCTTACAAAAGAATGATTAGGTGGGCTGTTGTCGTAGTGCTCATACTACTCACACCTCTCATTTTGACGATATGGGACGGAGGAGTTGATGGGGTAGGGTGGAATTGGACACTGAGTGACCCCATTTTTATGGGCGACATCCTGTTCGGCACTGGTTTCGCCATTGATTTCGTAGTGAGAAAGATTACCAATCCTATCTATCGAGTTATTACAATCACCGCTATCGCGATAGCACTTCTCCTTGCAGGGTGGCGGCAAGAAAGAGAAGCCATGCGATAAGAACAATGCGTCTCATGGCGTATCAATGCGTATCTGGTTAGTGCCTTACTCCATTACCGTGAGGGTGCCTTTCATGCCAATTCGGCGATGGCTTCCGATGGAGCAATAAAACTCAAACGAACCTGTTTTGTCCGCGATAAAAGTGACGGTGTCTTGCTCGCCGGTTCCAATGCGTTGGGTTGTGGCATTGAATCCGTCAATTCTTAAATCGTGCGTGCCGCCAATGTTTTTCAAGGTGATTTTTACCGTATCGCCTTTTTTGACCGTGAGGGTTGAAGGCGTAAAAGAGAAATTTTTGCCCGTGATGATGAATTCTTTTACCGCGGCTGCCGCGAGAGGTATTGGGGGCTGGCTCGTTTGCTGATTTGCGGGAGGCGTTGGCATTTCGTTTCTCGCTGATGGCAGGGGAGCCGAAGCATCTAGATAACCAGACGGCTGATCCGAGGATGAATCATTATCGCGCGCAAGCATCCATCCGCCTGCCGCAATAGTGATGACAATAACGCCGATGATAATGATTTTTTTACACATAATGTGATGGGGTTAGATCGTTAATTTCTGCTTCTATTAAATCAATACGATTGAGAAAGGTCAAGTGTTGCGTTGCTACGGGTAATTCCTCACCCCTCTGTCATTCCCGCGTAAGCGGGAATCCAGTATCCAAGCAGACGCGCACCATTTCTGGATTCCCGATCAAGTCGGGAATGACATTGTGGAGCATGGAAATAAGACAAAAATGAGAGGGGGTGAGGGGTTACTGCTACGGGAATTGACAGGATTTCTGTTTTAGGTTAGGATAATAATAAGGGATCGGGTATAATATCAATGGTCTTTGATTTGAAAGGGGCGTAGGGGTATGTTTGGAGCAAAGCTAAAGGTTTTACTTGTGTCCAACCCGTATACATCTCTGCCCGCAACTCTTCAGGCGGTGCTTGCGGATGAGGGGTATGAAGTCGTGATAGTGAGAAAGATGTTTGATGCATGGGATGTCGTGCTTCAGCAAGGAGATGAAATCGTTGCCGTAGTGATTAATTTTCTGCGCGACACCACGCTATCTGATTTTGATTTGGCGTGCGCGATAAGAGAGCGTCCTGTCCCCAAGAAAGTCATTTTATTCACTCCGATGAGCAGGTCAAGTATAGCAAGTGATCCGCATATGGTATATTTCGACGGCGTCATGTACCACGATTCCGATGCGGCGGAGATGGCTGTTGAGTTGCGCCGGATTCTCGCCTAACCGCCTTCATAGTGCCTTTTTAGTATCGGAGGAGCGGGTGACTATGTCACCCGCTCCCTTTTATCCCGCCCTTTTTGAAAACCCCACGGCTCGCCGCGGGGATACCGCGGTACATAGAGAATTCTTTTCGTAGGGTTCAATACCCCGCGGAAAGGGCGGGATTTATTTTTGCCGAAAACGGGTATATGATAAAGGGGTATGTCAAACTCGCCGACAGAGGAAATTAAGGCGCGGCTGGATATTGTGGAATTTATCCGGTCCTATGTGCGGCTGGAAAAAGCGGGCATTAATTTCAAGGCGCCGTGCCCTTTTCATACGGAAAAAACGCCGTCTTTTTTTGTGAGCCCGAGCAGGCAGACCTGGCATTGTTTTGGCTGATGCGGCGAGGGCGGGGATATTTTTAAGTTCGTGATGAAGATAGAGGGGCTGGATTTCCCCGAGGCGTTGCGCTTGCTTGGCGCGCGGGCGGGCATTGAGATTGCGCGCGAGAATCCGGCGCTGCGGAGCGAGCGCAACCGCCTGTATGACGCGTGCGAGGCCGCGGCGCGTATTTTTGAACGGCGGCTTCTGCTGACTGCGGAGCCGAAAGAATATCTGAAGGCGCGCGGTATGACCGAGGAGACGGCGCGCGCATTTCGCGTAGGGTTTGCGCCCCCGTCATGGGATTTTCTTCTGCGCGGGCTCGCGGGTAAAGGATTTAAGCCCGAAGAGGTTGAGCACGCGGGGCTCGCGATCCGTTCTGATAAAAACGATGGGTCGCGATATGACCGTTTTCGCTCGCGGATTATATTTCCGATTACTGATGCGAATGCGCGGGTGATCGGATTCGGCGGG
>JBASTK010000157.1:0-4781 GCA_049274855.1 Candidatus Sungiibacteriota bacterium
ATGGTGCTCCGGGAATACCGGGGCGCTCCCATAAAAAGGCCATGCGATCGCGGCAATATCCGTAGCACCGGGCGATGCCGACGCATCGCCCGCGAGAGGAGTGATAGAAGCATACCCGCGATAATCCGGGTGAATGGTCACATACCCGTGCCGCGCAAAATAATCCTGCTCGCGCTTGCTCCCGCGGCCAGAAAAATAAATCTTTGGATAAATCAGTCCATGATTGAGGATAAGCGTCGGGAATCCTCCTGCGGGGATCGGTCCTACTGGCACATTCATCACGCCGGTAATCGTCAGATTATCCACGAGATAAGTGATTGCAAATTTATTGTACGCATCAGTTCTCGCTAAAATCTTACCTATAACAAAATCGCTTCCCGCGGGCGGGTGCTGGCGGAGGTATTCAATAAAATATTCCTCTCCTGCAACCGGCGGCATCACCGCCGGCGCACCACTCATAACCGCCGCATTTGCCTGCGCCATGGCGCCCGCGCCACTAATCGCCACCGTATCGCCAATCCTCACATTATGATCGCGCGCAAAACCCGCAACGGTTTCCAGCACCACGTCAGCCGGCACATCGGGGCGATAAATCGGCAGTGATGCATCGCTAAGTCCGGAGACGGGCACTGGCACCCGCTCCTCTATATCCGCAATCACGCCATTCTTTATCCAAAAAATATCAATCGGAAATTTCATCCCCTTCATCCAAAAAGCATGCTTATCGCTCTTGGCGAACAAAAAAAGCATCGCTTGATTCGGCGTCATACTCTCCCTGCCCGAAAGTCCTCTGCTTTGGCTCTGCGGCTCCGCCGCAACTTCAACAATGAGACGCGCGCCATTGATCGCAACCGTCGTAAAATCCTTATGAAATATCGGCAGAGCAAAAACCGCTCCGATCGCAAAACCGAATAATCCGACCGCGCCGATAATCATCACGCGAACATTTTTCATAACTTGCGCGTTTTGCGGGTGGCAATAATAAGATCACTGATCCTTTTCTCCCTTTCAGTGCGGTCCGCGGTATCGCGCCGAATACGCGCCTTCTCCCGCCGCACAAATCTTCTCATAGACACAGAAATCCTTGTATAAGCCATAGTTTGATTATGCGGGAAAAATACCTAAAGGTCAAGGCGCTCTCTCTTGCCTTTGGCGTATCGCGTCATCAAGACGCGGAAGGATGTCTTCAATTGCAAATCCGTGGATTTCGTAATCGCCGAGGGTACGCGCGGCGTGGAGGCCGGATGTCGGGTCTGCCGTATGATCCCCTGCTTCATGGAAATCGGATCCTGCGGTGCGGAGGAGCCGATATTTTACCGCAAGTCCTTGCAGAAACTCCGCGTCATCCTCGGTTTGCGACGGATTGAATACTTCTATGCCTTCTATCCCCCATGCGATCAGCTCCTGCAAAAATTTTTCCAAACCCTCCGGGTCGCTCCGAAAATGAAGCGCCGGATGCGACCACACCGCAACTCCGCCGGCGCCATGGATCAAGGCAATCGCGTCGCGTGCGCTAATATGCGTGCGCCGGACATAAATCGGATTTTCGTCCGTAAGATATTTTTCAATAAAATCATGGCTTGTCGTAATACTCCCAAGTTTCTCTTTATTTTCCGGCCTGCTTAAAACCGCGCGCGCAAGATGCGGCCGCGCCACGACATCACCTGTGGCCTGCGCCGCCACATCATCCCATTCAATCATAAACCCCGCGGCTTTGAGGTTCTCTACCATTTGTTTCGCGCCCTCCATCCGATCACGCGCGCACTGGGAAAGCCGTTTCAACAATTCTTCATTTTTGTGATCAATCCCGTATCCCAAAATATGCGCGCCGTACTCCTCCACCGAGATCTCAATCCCGGGAATCACCCGCACGCCATGCTTCTGCCCGGCCGCAAGCGCCTCGTCCACGCCCGCAACCGTATCGTGATCCGTGAGCGCAATCACGCTCAATCCCAAATCCCGCGCCATGCCGACAATCTCGGCAGGCGCATGTCTGCCGTCCGACGCCGTGGACTGAATCTGCAGGTCAAAAATGTTCTCCATAAAAATCCTTACGATAATTTATCAATCTCCTCTCGCGCAACCGCGCGGTCGTCCCACGGAATTCGAGTGCCTCCGGCTTTCATCATCCACGGCTCCGCGCCCTTGCCGGTGATGATGACTGTGTCGCCAAGTTTTGCGCTCTGTACTGCGGCGCGGATGGCAGAGCGCCGATCCAAAATCTTTTGCGCGTGCGGATGCTGTGAAAATCCAGAAGCGATTGCATCCAAAATTGCTTCTGGATTTTCGTCGTATGGATCCTCGTCGGTAAGGATAACACAATCACAAAATTGCTTCGCGATTTTACCAAACTCCGGCCGTTTCCACCGGTCGCGCCCTCCGCCCGTAGCACCCAACACACAAATCAGACGAGGTTGTAGGTTATAGGTTATAGGTTGTAGGGAATGACGCAGAGTCTCGTAGACCTTGCGGAGAGAATCGGGCGTATGCGCATAATCAACCACCACGGCAAACGGCTCACGCCGGACAAACTCCATACGCCCGGGCACGCCGGAAAATTTATTCACCGCCTCTGCAATTTTTTCCAGCGAAATATGCCGGCTTAATCCAACTGTAACCGCGGCAAGGATATTGTAAAAATTAAACTCGCCGCGAAGCGGAGAAATAAACGGATAACCACCACTATCAAACGATATCCCATCCTCCGACATCACGCTATCTTCCACAAGCCATGTCTTGCCGGCAATCACTATGCGCTCGCGCGAATACCACGCGCGATGCGCGCTTGTTGCCGCGGCAAAGCGTCCCGCCGCCTGATCATCGCGATTAATAATTGCCGCCACGCCCTTGCCCAGCCGCCAAAATAGATCAAGTTTTGCCCGTATGTATTTTTCAAAATTGCCATGGTACTCAATATGCTCGGGCGCTATATTGGTCATCACCGCCGATGAAAAACGAATAAACCGATGGCGCGATTGCGCGATACCCTGACTCGTCACCTCAATCACCGCATAATGGCATCCCGCTTGTGCCGCGCGATAAAGAAATCGCTGGACAAAAAATCTGCCGGGCATCGTCATCTTTGATTCATTCATCTCCTCGCGCTCTCCGATCTTAAATCGCACCGAGGAAAGAGACGCGGTCTTGGCGCCGGAGTGCTCCAAAATCTCATGCGCTAAATGCACGACCGTGGTCTTGCCCTTAGTACCCGTAATACCGATAACGATGAGCCGCCGCGACGGAAAAAGGTACCAAAGAGCCGCGATAAAGACGAGCGCGAAATGATACGACGGCTGGAGCACGCGAAACAACTCCTGCGGAAAATACTTTTTAATTTTATTCAGTAATCGTTCCATAAGATAATTTAATCTTCTTCGCTATCTTATACGCGGCATACGCGATGGGGTGATACACAATATCTACGGATTCCGGATACATAATTTCGCGCCCTCCAAATCCTCTTTTGAACCGCGTGACACCTGGCCATCTCTGCTCATCAATGCCCCAGAAATCATACTGCTCGCATCCGCGCCGCCGCGCTTCCTGTATGACTCGCCACTGCAAAAGATGCGGCGCCATAACTTCACGATGACTCCGCGCCGATGCGCCGTGCAGATAAGTTGAGCAAGCCGCGCCTGATAGCGGATGGTGGAAATTAATAAGTGCCGCTGCAATGACTTCTCCTTGATACTCGGCAAAAAATAATTCATTTGAAAATGCGTCCGATCGTATCTCAAGCATTTTTTTATAATATTCTTTTTGATGCGTCTGAAACCCATCGCGTTTCGCAGTTTCTTGCAGTAATCTCCAGAATATATCGCATTGGAAATCGGAAATTGGAAATTGGAAAATTTTTATTTGCACGCCCTTCCGTTCTGCGAGGCGGATATTATAACGGGTTTTCTCGTGCATCACCGCCAAAAGATTGTCTTCCCGCGGCGCGAGATCCAAGATACTGGTCTGGCGGGGCTGAATAGCGCAGGCGGGGCGAAACACCCCGCCCGCGCCGGATACAGCGTTCATCTCTTCCGCCGGATCAATTTTTAAGAAAACACCCCTATCTTGCTTCGCCATTTTTTTTGCCTCCGCAAGAAAACTTTCTGTAAGCACCGCAGGCCGCGGACAATACCAATAATAAAATCCTGATAACATCTCGCGCTGGACAATCAATGCGCCGCCAATGCGGCGCGTTGTGCGGCCGAGTGCCGCCTCAAACTGCTCCCATTCCAAAGATTGCAAAAATGACGGCGGCATCATTTTGTTTTTCCTATCCGTTTGAGCGCTTCCCCAATGCGATCTTCCACCCGGGTAATTTCCTGCGGCACTGCGGCAAGCGCATCCCGCGCCTCGCGCTGAGAATAGCCAAGCGAAATCAATGCGTCCAGCGCGTCCGCTTCGGCTTTGAGCTCTGGCGCATCCACCGCAGTCCCGCGTCCCGCCATTTTTTCCCGCAGTTCCAGCACTACTTTTTCCGCAATTTTTTTCCCAATACCCGATACACGCGTCAAATACGAAGTGTCACCTGCCGCAATCGCTTTTTTCAGCGTATCCACCGGCGCTACGCCCAAAATCCCAAGCGCGCCTTTGGGTCCGATGCCAGATATCGCAATCAGCATTTCAAACAATTCCAATTCCGCATAATGCGCAAATCCGTATAAATCCCGCGCATCTTCCCGCACATGATCATGTATCCACAATTTTACCGTGCCGCCCTTTTCCGGCATTTTTGCCAGCGTGTCTTCGCCTGCGTAGACCTTGTAGCCGACACCGCTGACCATGAC
>JBASTK010000158.1:0-4079 GCA_049274855.1 Candidatus Sungiibacteriota bacterium
GCGCCTCACCCCTGCCCGACCGCTATCTCTCCGGCGAATTCAATACCTCGGACCGCATTGTCGCCGTTGATTTAATAAAAAATAATGTTGAAGAACTATTCAACGAGAATGATTTTGATATGACTGATCTTATCGCCGCCGCGGAAAAAAACTACCTATTCTTTGTGAATAGGCGCGATGGCACACTATGGTCGCTAAAATTAAGGTAAAAAACAAAGGATAAAGGATAAAAATGGCTCCCTTTTTATCCTTTATCCTTCATTAAACGAATGGTTTGATGATGACGCGCCGCTCCGGCTCCTCGCCGGATGATTCGGTGGTAATATCCGGATACTCGTCTAAAAGTAAATGTACAATTCTGCGCTCAAACGATGTCATCGGCTGGAGCGGCACCGGACGCGCATACAGGCGTACTTCTTTTGCCGCGGCTTTGACCTCTTGTTTCAAGTCCTCCATGCGCCGCATCCGGTAGTCATTGATATCAAGCGTGATACGTGTATCAGCCCCTTGTTTCTTATATAAAATCTTGCGCGTGATGTGCTCAAGCGCTGCAAGGTTTGCGCCGCGCTCGCCGATCAACATCCGCGCATCCCCGCGGATGCGCACACTCACGCGCGAAGTCACGCCCTGAAATGCCGCGATCTCCTCAATATCACCGGCAAATCCCATGCGCTCAAATAGGATTTTTACTTCTTCTTTGATTGCGTCCATGCCTGTAGTATCCATAATTTTTTCTGTAAAATTAATTGCTCAATAATACCAAAAACATTCATTGCTGTCCAGTAAAGAGTGAGCGCTGCCGGGAGCGAATACGACCACAAGAGAATTAGTACAGGGAAAAAATAGGTCGTCTGCCACTGCAGGGCTTTTGCAAAATCACCCGCAGTCGCGCCATCAGGCGCGGGGGGGGGAGTTGAAAGTTTTGTCTGAAAAAATTGCGTGGCCGCAGCCATCACGCCAAGCCAGATATTCCCCTTGGTTAAATCAAGAAATCCAAACGCAATCGGGTGGAATACCTCGGGACGCGCAAGGAATCCATACACATAAGCCAGTGACGCGACATCGAGTCCACTGCGAAATACTTGGAAAAGGGCAATCAAAATCGGCAGTTGAATTAAAAGCACTAAACATCCAGAAAAAGGATTGACTTGATGAGCCGCATAGAGCTCCATAAGTGCTTTACTTTGGGCTTCTTTATTGCCCTTATGCGCGGCTTGGATGCGTTTGAGCTCCGGCTGAATCAGTGCCATTTTTTTCTGCGCCGCCTGGGCCTTCCATAAAAGTGGCGCCAGTATGAGACGAATTGTGATAGTCAGGGCGATAATAGCAATGCCAAGATCCTGTCCGGGGAGGATATTATAAAAAAACACCAGACCATTAAAAAGCGGTCGCCATAAGAATTCGGTATAGAGATACATAAATAGATTCATAAGAAGTGAAAATGTCAAATCCCAAATGTCAAATCAAATCCAAAGCTCAAAATCCAAAAGCGTTTTTGTCATTGGGATTTGAGTCATTGATTGGTCATTGGGATTTTGTCATTTAGATTTTTCGTGACGGGGTCGTATCCTCCGGGACTCCATGGATGGCATCGGAGGATTCTCCTACAAGAGACCATAATTCCGCGCCAAAGTCCATATTGACGGATTGCCTCTTGGGCGTACGCTGAACATGAGGGAGAAAATCTGCAGCCGGAAGAAATAAATCCGTATGGTAATGATCTTTTTATAAATACTCCCGCGATCCCGTGATCAAAAGATAAGACGGCGCGGTAAAAATACAGAGCGGCGCACGCTATATCACCGCACGCGCGCAAGAATATGTTTAAGATCATCATAAAAATCATTGCGCCGCGCGGCAACCGACTCTTTTTTAATAATTACTGCGATATCGCGATGATCCAGCATTTTGATGCCATAGACCATGATATACTCCCGTACACGGCGGCAAAGACGATTCCTCACCACCGCTCGTTTATCCACTGTGCGTCCAGCAATCAAAACGAATCGTGAATAAGGAAGTGTGTTTGGCCGCACGACCAATTGAAATAAGGGGGAAGAGATGCGCCTGCCGTAGCGCATCAGCATCTTTATATCATTACCCCTTCCTAATCGATTGATCTTTTTCATGCGCAAGATTCTATAAGCGTCATCTTTCTTTTCATACCGTCAGGCGCTTGCGCCCCTTGGCTCTGCGGCGAGCTAAAACACGAACGCCTCCCGGCGTACGGCTTCGCGTACGAAACCCATGACTCCGACTCCTCTTTCTCTTTGACGGCTGATAGGTAATAGACATATACACAAGTAATTAACACCCTTTCCCCAAAATAACGCTGTGGATAGGGAATGTACTTAGTGTATAATAATTCTTATCATTTGTCTAAGCATACTCAAGTTATGGAAAATCACGAACTATGGCAGACGGTGCTCGCAAAAATTGAGCTAACACTCTCGCGCCCAAACTTTCTTACTTGGTTTCGCGATACTGATATTGCGCGGCTTGATGATAAAACAATTACCCTATCCGTACCAAATGGTTTTGCTCGGGAATGGCTGCAAAACAAGCATCATAAAGCCATTCTTCATGCGCTCCGCGAGACCAATCCGGATATCAAAGAAGTGGTGTACACTATTGGTCCGCCGCCATCATCTTCTCTTGTATCTCCTTTTAAGAACCGTGCTGTATACCAAAAACACAGCGCTCCGCCATCATTCCTATTAGAAGATGAGCACTCATTGCGTGATCTTTCCTTAAATCCAGAAACCGGCCTCAACCCCCGTTATACCTTTAGTAATTTTATCGTGGGCTCATTCAATGAGCTAGCGCATGCGGCGGCACGGTCCATCATAAAAAACCCCGGTACTTCATATAATCCATTATTTGTCTACGGCGGCGTGGGACTCGGTAAAACTCATCTCATACAAGCAGTGGGGAATGAACTTATCGCCAATAATCCTCATATTAAAGTGCGCTATGTCCCGAGTGAAAAATATATGGTAGAAATTGTAGAAGCGCTCCGTAATCAATCAATGAACGCCCTGAAAGAAAAGTACCGCTCTATTGATCTTTTAATCATGGATGACATCCAATTCATTGCCAAAACAGAAAAGATGCAAGAAGAGTTTTTTCACACTTTCAATGTATTATACGAGAAAAATAAGCAAATTATCATTTCATCAGACAAGCCGCCGGCGGCAATCCCGACTCTTGCAGGACGGCTCCGCTCACGCTTTGAGGGTGGTATGATCGCAGATGTCGGACTTCCCGACATGGAAACGCGCCTGACTATCTTAAAAAAGAAGGCTGAAACAAAAGAGATTGCCCTTTCTGAAGATGTCTTGCGTATGGTTGCAGAACAAGTCACGACAAATATCCGCGAGCTTGAGGGGGCACTCAATCAGCTCGTCATGGCTTCAAAGCTCTCAGCGTCTCCAATTAATGTGGAAACGGCAAAAAAAATAATGATGGCATCAGCCGCAACGCCAAAGAAATTCCTCTCGCCAAAAAAGATTATTAAAGCGGTCGCTGATTTTTATGATATGAGTGAGAAAGATATTATCCAACAATCGCGTAAGAAAGATGTTGTCAGGCCGCGGCAAATTGCTATGTATCTTATGCGTGAATATTTAAAAAATTCTTACCCATCCATTGGAGATAAATTCGGCGGCAGGGACCATACCACTGTCATTCATTCCTGTGAAAAAGTTGGGCAAGAAGTCCTTATAAACCCTGAATTAGTTGAGGAATTAAAAGCGATAAGGGAGAGTATTCTCCTGGTATAGTTTCTTATCAGATTCTTTTCCCCTTATTATTCCTCACTATCCCCTATGAATAAAAAAATGGTCATATAAAAATACCGCAAACATAAAGCAGTATTTATCATTTATAGATTACTTATCCACTTATTAACAGGACTAATAATAACAATAATATATATTTTATTACTTTATATTATTATTAGATTGATATATGAAATTTTCTTGCATTACTTCTCATTTGACGCGTGCTGCGGGAATCGCGGAGCGATTCTGCGGTAAAAATATTGCACTGCCATCACTCTCCTGTGTATTAATTGAGGC
>JBASTK010000159.1:0-3390 GCA_049274855.1 Candidatus Sungiibacteriota bacterium
TGCGGACGCTCCCGCGCCTTCCCGATGCGGTGTTTGTCGTGGATACGACCGAGGATACGACTGCGGTGCATGAGGCGCGGCTGATGGGTATTCCTCTTGTGGCATTATGCGATACCAATGCCAATGCCGCCCAGATTGATTATCCGATTCCGTCCAACGACGATGCGCTCCCGGCGGTGCGGTATATGGTGGGCAGGATTGGAGAGGCGATCGAAGAAGGATTGCGGGAAAAACAGAAAGCCGCGGAGAGCGCGGTTTCTGCGGCGGCTTGATATTTAAACGGCGCGGTTCCCTTTGGTGAATGCTTCGATCGCGCCGAATATTGCCCGCGTATGAAAAAAGGAACAAAAAGAAAAGGGCAGTTTAAGTTATTGAGTACCCGCGAGGTGTATAAAAATCCATGGATTCGGGTACGGGAAGATAAGGTGATTCGACCAGGGGGAAAGAACGGGGTTTTTGCCGTGATTGAAATGAAAGATGGTTCTTCGGTGCTTGCACTTACTGTCGATAATAAAGCATACTTAATAAAGGAGTATAAGTACGGCATCGGGAAAGAATCAATTGAGCTGATGAGCGGCGCGCTTGAGGAGTCGGAGACTCCGCTTGATGCAGCAAAACGAGAGTTAAAGGAAGAACTGGGGCTTGAGGCAATGAAATGGATTCCTTTGGGAGTTATCAACCCATTTACTACGATTGTCCACTCTCCCAATTACTTATTTTTGGCGCTCGGAGTGCATAGGCAGGGCATACGATCCCCAGATGATGGCGAGATACTGCATTCAATGAAAGTTCCTTTTGCAAAAGCAGTTGCTATGGTAATGAAGGGTAAAATTACGCACGGAGCGAGTTGCGTTCTTATCTTAAAAGCAGAGAAGTATCTCAACGATAAGTCTCAATAGCATAGTTATGAAAAAAGCACATATCATTATTGATAAAAATATCCGGCATGGGAAGCCAGTAATTCAAGGTACGCGGATTGCCGTGGAAGAAGTGTTGGGGGCGCTTGCTGGAGGCATGACTTATCGGGAAATTGAGCGCGAATACGGGGTTGGCAATGAAGGTATCCGTGCGGCGATAGGATATGCCGCCGGCTGGTTTCGCGGGGAGGAAGTTATGGTATCGGAAAGAATCAGAGCATGAATTTTATTCTGGACGCAAATATTCCGTATTCAGCAAAGGCGGTATTCCATAAATTGGATTCGGTCGTGCATGTGCTGGATGTGGGACTTGTGGATGCAAGTGATAACGATATCATTCGCTGGGCTGTTGCGCATGATGCGATTATCGTTACGAGGGATTTGGATTTTGCAAATATCGTGGCGCATCCCATATCGTCTCATGTGGGAGCGATCATTCTTCGGGTGCCGTCGCACTTCACTTTTGCGGAAATAAAAAAGGTATTGACAAGTTTTTTGACGGTCGCAGAGAAGGAAGAACTCCGTCATGCAGTAGTGATTGTTGAGCCGGGGAAATATAGGATAAGGCATGGAGTATAAAAATTTCTATGATTTCAGCACAGCAAATTAAAGAGTTGCGGGAGGAAACCGCCGCGGGCGTGTCGGATGTTAAGAAGGCGCTCGAAGAGAGCGGAGGAGATATGTCTCGCGCTCGTGCCGCGATTGAGCGGCGGCTCGGGAGTGCGGCGGGTAAACGCGCGGGGCGCGAGACCCGTGCGGGAGTGGTGGACGCCTATATCCATTCCAACAGCAGAGTCGGTGTTCTGGTGGAGTTGTTTTGCGAGACAGATTTTGTCGCACGAAACCCCGATTTTCGCGCTCTCGCGCATGATATTGCCATGCACATCGCGGCTATGAGTCCCCGCTATCTCACGCAGGATTCGGTACCCGAAGATCTTCGCCACGCCGAGCGACAGCGATGCGTCGAGGAGGTAGAAAAAATGGAAAAGCCGCAGGAAGTACAGCAGCAAATCGTGGAAGGAAAACTGAAAAGCCATTTTGGCGCGGTGTCTCTTATGGACCAATCATTTGTCAAAGATCAGGACAAGACCGTGGAGCAAGTCGTGAACGAGGCAATCGGCCGGTTCGGCGAAAACATCAAAGTCGGGAAATTCGTCAGGTTGGAGCTGTAGTCCCGCTACCGAGGTTGCCTTTCGTTGAGCGCACGACACCTTATGGGACAATGTCCCGTGCAGAAATTGCAAAATCGAGCGATAATCATCGGCGATATGCTTTTCACTTTATTTCTCGTCATTCTTTTCATAGGAAGTGTCGGTGTTCTCTGGCATCGGATTTCGGAGAAAATACCCGAACTCGTCGCCATTCCCGATGAGGTTATCGTCGCGCGCCTGCATGAGGATTCGGCGCGGGTGCGGATTTTTTTACTCCATGCAAAAACATTTTGGCGCGAGCCGCGCTATCGGGAGCCATTTTGGCGCTTTTGCGAGAAAATATGTTATCGCGCGCATATTGTACTTTTGCGTATGGATAATGGATTAATGGCGCTGGCAAAAAAAGTCCGCGGCTATGCCGGTATCGCCAATGCCGAAGGGAACGGGAGCGAGGAGAGTGCGAGTGAGGAAAAGAATGCGATGGCGGAGGAAGCCGTTGCGGCGGTTCTACGCGCGGCGGCAGAGCCGCCGCGCGCCGCATCTCACCGTGTGCAGGAGGTGCGGCATAGGAAAAAAGAAAAAGAAAATTCTGCCAGCATAGCTTAGTGGCAAAGCAGCGGTTTCTTGCCCACCCACTTTTGCCGAGGTAGCTCAGTGGCAGAGCAACTGTTTTGTAAACAGTAGGTCGCGAGTTCGAATCTCGCTCTCGGCTAATACTAAAAAGTGGGCGGGTGAATAAACCGCATACGGGGGTTCAATTCCCTCTGCTGGCTTATGTCCGTGATCCATTGTGGGAAATTCACGATTTCTTTTGATCGTCCGCGGATTGCTGGCATTCTCAATATCACGCCCGATAGTTTCAGTGACGGGGGTAAATTTTTTACTCCGACAGATGCAATTGCTCATGCGCGGGCTCTTGTCGCCGCAGGAGCGGATATGATTGATATGGGGGGAGAGTCCTCGCGCCCGGGATCGCCGCGTATTTCAATAGATGAAGAATTGCGCCGTATTATGCCGGCACTGGATGTTTTGACAAAGGAATTACAGATTCCGATTTCAATAGACACTATGAAGCCGGAAGTGGCGGATGAGTGTCTCCGGCGCGGAGCGCATATCATCAATGATGTCTCGGGTCTGCGTGATCCTGCTATGCGCGAGGTCATAGCGCGGCATCAGGCGCCCGCGATTATTATGCATATGCAAGGCACGCCGGATATCATGCAGAAAAATCCGCAGTACGGCGATGTCGTGGAGGAAATTATCGCGTATCTCGGAGAGCAGGCGGCATTGGCGCGGGAAGCGGGGATTGAGCAAATAATCAT
>JBASTK010000160.1:0-3297 GCA_049274855.1 Candidatus Sungiibacteriota bacterium
GGACTCTCTTTTCTATCGCATCAACAAAACTATTTATAAAATAACTCTCTAACCAAGCATAAAAATACCCCCATGCAGTAAATGACGTGGGGGCGTTCTCAAAACGGAAGGTTGGGACTCTCAACGGCAGAAATCAAGATTGATCACTTTTGATCCTTTTTTGATTTCTGGCATGAGCATATGCTCGTGCGGAAGCGTCGTGTTCGCTTCCAGCCATTCTGCCACTTGCTCCGGGGAAGCATGGTGCGCGTCAGGCAGACCCGCGATATGCAATTGGTGCCGGAAATGCATATCCATCGGCAGGCAGGCGAGTCGACCCGCGGTTCCTTGCAAGACTATACCCGTCTTTGCGATGGGGATGGGGAACTCGGTTACCCGGGTACAGATCTGCCACCCGCCAGCCGTATGCGCGGATTGCGCGTCTGCTTGAACGCCGACAAAGATATAAAAACAGATCGCCGCTACTCCCAAGAGGATCCTCATACTCCACCTCTATTGTGTTAAAAAGGACTTCCCTTTGACTATTCTTCGCATGTCCCCTGACCTGCGAAGCAACCTCCCTTGCTGTTGTAAAGTGTATACCCCTCGCCCTGCTTGTCAACACACACCTCCTTGTTGCTCCCTATTACTTGAATACATCGACATATTGAAATAGAAAATCACAAAAAAATACCCGTAGCTACAATACCTCCGCCTGATAGCACTGCTCGCAGTAGACGATCTCCGGGCGCTCCGGCGCGTAAGCGGTGCGAATGGCGATACCGCATTTGGCGCATACGCGGTCATAAAAGCACATGGGGTTCATACGACTAAGGCGTGCTTGGTACCGACACTCAAAACAATTGCGCGGCAGAGGAAACCCAAAACGACGCAGAAGTTCAAGCTCCGGCTGGATAATGCGATATGCGCGGCCACAAACGGCGCACGCTATAATTTCTTTTGTAATTGCATCCGGAGCGTCTTTGATATGATCCGGAATATCCGCGGCTTGTTTTGTGATTTGATAGACGGTATTTTCTTTGTCTTTCCATCGCCAGCCGCGTTCAAGCGTTTGTTCCTTGGTAAGCGGGAAATAATCCTGCGCGGACGATTCGTTGTAATCAAACAAACTTAAATCGTACGGGAAAAATTCTCCATAAGGGAATTTCCGCCCCCGTGCGTCAGTGTACGGCCGCGCGTTCATGTCTGCGATGATACGCGCGCGAAGCGCCAGATACTCTTCTTTTGAATATTGTTTATTCAAAATGCAATATTCTTTTTTCCGCATTCCGATGCATCCAAACATATGATTTGATGCAAGCGCGTACATACAATATTCAATATCCATTGTAGGACCCATCCATATCGCATGGGACATTCGCACATTACTCGCTCCCTGTCCCACAGTAAGGCATTCATATAGCTGTTCCCCGCCAGCGCCCCATTCGGTATAATCGTATGCGTCTTTCACTGGTCCCATATTAATCCACTGGCAAAACTTCATATCCTCGCCGCCATTCACCAGATAACTTTCTTTTACATTCTTGCTGTCATAAATATAATCACCGGAGGAATTGACATTATGCGCGCCGTGCAAAGATTTATGGGGTGACTTCTGCCAAAATATCCGCGCTTTCTCGCGTAATTCCGCGACGCTCACAGATGAGCCAACAGAAAATTCCTGTATTTTTTTCTTATACTCTTCCGCGGAGTATGGTTCGTTGAAAATATAGTGCTGTTTATTGCGCAGATTCACGCATCCGAAACAATCATTACATCCGATAAGATTTTTTGAGAAGTAGATATTATGGCTGGATGAGATATCTTCGGAAAAGTAAATGCCATAACTCTTATCAATATTAATACTCTCATACGACAATTCACTAAAGAATATTGAATACCCATCCATACACTCCTTTGCATTATTGGTCTGTGTCAGATAACAACAGTTCTCTGTATAATCTCCATTGAATACAAAAAAGGAATTTTTTGCATTTCCCGCATGATTTACATAGTCACTGTTGATAAGGGTCGGGTATTCAGTGATAAGCGCCATAAACGGCACGCGCTCCTGCAATTCGCGGAATTGTTCAAAGAAACTGCGTGATGGGTCGTAGTCCATCGCGTATTCACTTGCATCCCATTTATCACTCCACCAGCACGGACAGCAATACACTCTTCGTTTCTTATTGGGCGAATGCATGGTAATAATCTCTTTCCCGCACAAATCACACTTGCGCTTATACAAACTCCGTTCATTACGGAACATGAGCCGCCGCTGGAGACGGCATTCCGGACAAAATGTCGGCGGCGGGACTTTCATTTTTTCATAAAACGCAAAATCCTCCGGCTCAATGGTGAACGGATTCTTGCAATTTTGGCAAGTCCTTGATTCTTGATTCATAGCGAAAAATTACTTTATCTTTACTGGATTCCCAATCAAGTCGGGAATGACAACTGGACAAATCAATTTAATGATAAATCCTACTCCGGTTGGAAATGGATTTTGGCGACATCACTCGGGGCAGACGCGCGCCACGGCGGGAAAAACGAGAGATTAAAACTTACAAGCTCCGGTCTGCCGCGCAGGACATCCGCAATAGAACCGCCTTTCTTGCCTGCAACAAGAGCGGCAAGCGCGTCTCGATGCACCACTGCTTTTGTTTTTACATTGCCGCTAATAGTCATATCAGCCCTGCCTTTGTCAAAATTAATACTGCGCGTACGATACTGCAACTGCGCCGATCCTGCCACCAATTCCTGCTCGCTCGTATCAGCCAACACCAACGATCTCACGAGCGCTACCGCGTCTTCCTCGCGAAATACCATTGCCTTTCCTGCTGCATCCGCAGATATTGAAAATTGCTCCGCATGCATCCCTACTGCGGGCGCTACGACTTTTTCTATCTCAATATTCTGCAATTCCTTGATGACGGTAAATCCCGGCGGGATTTTGCGGCTCATCTCATCTCTCAGCTCGTCAAAGAGCGCTTTTGTCACCTGCTCTTGGGCATTTTTTAAGTCATCGGCTGACACCACCGCCGCACTGCCTTGAAACCCTCCGGCAAATCCCTGTGCCGCTGTAGCAAAAAAGCCGTCATATTTGGGAGTGCCTTTAAGAAGACCGGGGATCTTCAAGGTAACCGCGCCGGCGATATTAAAGCGTTCCCCGGGGGCATCAGCGAGCAATTCCGCCTCCACGGACTGAGGCATTATTTTCCCCTCTTCTATTTTAGCGCCCGGCACGGTAATGGATCTCGGCAAACGGAAAAGAACCCCCGCATCGGTCAGAAACCGCGTACCCGCAACCAATGTTTG
>JBASTK010000161.1:0-2915 GCA_049274855.1 Candidatus Sungiibacteriota bacterium
GGACTCGGCATCAAATTTCTGCGGCATATTGAGCGCACGCGGATACTTTTTCATTTGGTCTGTGCAGAGTCGGCGCATCCGGTCAAGGATTATAAAACAATCAAAAGAGAACTGGCGACTTACAGCAAAGAGCTTGCCCAAAAATTTGAATATGTTTTTTTAAGCAAGAGCGATCTGGTGCCGCCCAAAGACCTCAAAAAGAAACTCGCGGCGCTCAAAAAAATGAATCCGCGTATTCTAGTCATTTCCATCCACGACTGGGACAGCATGGAAAAAGTAAAAAAAATCCTCGCTAAAATTCAGGACAAAAAATAAAAGCGATGACGGACGGAAAACAAAACATACCATTCACGCGCGAGCAATACCGCGCTTTACTCAAAGCTGTGTATCTGGGCAATTGGATGGCAAACGCGCACCGCGCTGAAGACGCATTGCAAGAGTACGAGCGCATTGCGGACTATGTGTTTTCTCTGGCGCCGTTGTTTGGCCTGGCAAAATACATTGATCAGGATGAAGCGCAGCATGGGCACTATGAGCCGACAAGATTTTTTGAAGAAAGCACGGGTGTGCACGGGATCCATCATGAATACGACGAAGAGGCATTTTGGGACGAACTCGCCGAGGAACTCGGCAGGCGCGATATGTTTGAACGCCACACTGAGCAAGAAATTGCCGCCATGGGCAACAACGAATGGATGCAAAAACTTGCGGCACTCATAGATGCCTATGACGATGAATTCATCGCCCGCGGCATAGAGCGATTAAGGATAGCGAAGAAGGATCAGGAGTAGGATGAAATAAAGAAGTCAGTGCTCAGAAAGGCGTTTGCTGGGGAGTTGTAGATAGTTAGTGACCATAAATGAGTAGATTGCTATATTTTTAGGTAGATTTGATGGCTACTTGTGTAGATTTCTATAGTATGATACCATTCTCTATGTGGAAGAAAAATTGCTTACAATCGGTCAATCCGCTGAATATCTTGGGGTTTCTTTAAATACGCTTCGTCGCTGGGACAAGAGCGGTAAGTTAGTTGCGATCAAAAAAGAGGGCGGCACCCATCGGTATTACCGTGAAAAGGACTTAGAGATTTTTGCCAGCGATTTGATGAAGTTTGCTTCCGAGTGGATGAAAGATGGCGTAGAGTTTCCTGGCACATTTTATTGTCAGACGAGCTCCATTTTTAATGCGCGGCTGACGAAAATGCAGACCGCGCTCATACAAAAGCCCGGATTTGAAAAATTATATTCTTTGATTGTCTTAGTTGCCGGAGAAATCGGCGATAATTCATTTGCGCACAATTTAGGAAAATGGCCGGATACGGCGGGGATTTTTTTCGGCTACGACATTGCTAAAGGCATCGTCGTACTTGCCGATAGAGGATTGGGTATTTGGGAAACATTGCGTAGAGTTCGTCCGGAGCTTCCGAGCCATGTCGCGGCGGTGGAAGTGGCTTTCACTGAATTTATTTCCGGCAGAGCGCCGGAGAAACGCGGGAACGGTTTGAAACTGGTGCGTGAGGTGGTTATGGAGCAGGCAATTGACCTATTTTTTACCAGCGGCGATGCTGAAGTGCGCATGCAAGGGTCGGACAAAGAATTTCGCGTTACCCGTGGTCAGCATATCGTGCGGGGGTGTTTGGCAAAGATAGAGTTTTAATATACCTCAAGAAGCAAAAATATATGAAATTACAATTAGAAAAGTTTGGTAAAACATTGATATCGCGGGAATTGGGCAGTGAGGCCTTTAAGGCATTCCAGCCAACATTGCGGGAATTTTCTCACGATGAAGAACTGGAAATAGATTTTTCCGGGGTATTGACATTGTCGCCGTCATGGGCAGATGAATTTTTAAGTCCCCTGTTAAATCAATTAGATGATCGCTTAATTCTCTTGCCCAGTGATAATCTCTCGGTGCATGCGACCATAAGAATTCTTCAGGAGGCAAACAAGCGAAGTTTTAAGATGAAGCAATAATCATGAACGAGTCAGAAACACGAGCGGAATATATTGATCCGATGCTCAAGGCAAGCGGATGGGGCGAAGTGGATGCTATACGATCGCTGTTTTTTGGATTTCAGAGAAATCTTTATATGAGATAGAGACCATTATGTATGTCGAACAACTCCGAAAGATGAAGAAATATAGTCATTTGGAGAATATGGTTTTGGCGTCTGAAAAGGAATTTGAATATGCGGTGCGGGTGAGTGGGCGGGCGCGGCGGATGCGACTCACGGTTTATCGCGATGCTCGGGTGGTGGTAACGGTGCCTCGCCTGATGGATGCAAGCGGGGTCGCGCGGTTTGTCGCGAGCAAAGTGCGATGGATTTTGGATAAATTAGAGCGGTTTCGGCGGCTACCTGCGGGAATCGTAACCGGAGGCACGAAGAGGGATTTTCTCAAGTACAAAGAACGCGCTTTTGCGCTTGTGCGTGATCGTGTCGCGTATTTTAACCGGATGTACGGATTGCGGTTTAACAAAATCAGCATCAAAAATCAACGGACGCTGTGGGGGAGCTGTTCGCGCAAAGGGAATCTCAATTTTAATTATAAAATTGTACTCTTGCCGCCTTTGCTCGCGGATTATATTATTGTCCACGAATTGTGCCATCTGGCGGAGTTCAGCCACTCCCGGGCATTTTGGAATCTCGTGAGACAAGCCATACCCGACCATAAAGCAATGCGCCGCGCGTTGAGAAAAAATGGCGCGGGTTTTTGTTGAGAGATTTTTTCAGCGTCCGCCTTTCTATTTTCTGGAAGATAGCATAGGATAGAAAGGTAGATTAGGGAAGCGCTTATGGCATATATTTTTCTTGATGAAAGCGGGGATTTGGGATTCAAGGAAACCTCAAGTAAGTGGTTTCTTTTTACTATTGCCATGACAAAAGACGCGCGTGCGTTGGAACGAGTGATCAAAAG
>JBASTK010000162.1:0-11849 GCA_049274855.1 Candidatus Sungiibacteriota bacterium
TCGCAAGACGAATGGTATTAAACGCAACAAGCACCGCAACAACCGCGAGGAATAGCGCAAGCAGGGCACCGGATCCGCGGATAGTGGACGCAATAGATGCGAGGCGATTAATCACCATTTGATTTTCAGAATAATTTATTTTGGCAACACTGGGGTAGTTTTTCTTGGTAAGCGCCTCACTGATTGCGGCATACCGCAGAGGGTCATGGGCGCGTACCGTGATGCTTGCCTGCAATGGATTATCACCAAGCTCTGCAAGAGCGCCTGCAATAAGCGCGTCGTCTTTGTGAGCATCGCGGAATCGCGCAAGCGCGTCATCGCGCGAGATGTACGCAGTCGCGCGAATATCTGGCAGAGCATCAAGATCGCGCTTGACCGCGAGGATCTGATTCTCTTGCGCATCCTGATTAAAATACACGCTAATATCTATTTTTGATTCAAGCGCATGGAGCGCGGTATTGGCGATTGCGCCAAGAAACACGAGATTGCCCAGCACAAAAAGCGTGAGTCCGAGCACCATCACCGTCGCCGCAGAAAGCCATGCATTGCGCTTGAATGCAAGAAACCCCGCCGCAATCATTCTTTTAATAGTCGTCCCTGTCATATCTGTCATAACTTTTTAAACCAAATATTTTCCTTTTTCTTTATCACTGATCACCTCTCCTTTATCCAGCACAATCACGCGCTTGTCAATCGCGTTGATAACTTCTTTGTCGTGCGTCGCAAGCAGAACGGTCGTGCCGAGTCCGTTGATCTTCTGCAAGAGCTTAATAATCTCCCATGTATTCACCGGATCAAGATTGCCGGTCGGCTCATCTGCGAGAATAACATCTGGGCGATTAACCAGCGCGCGGGCGATTGCCACACGCTGTTGCTCGCCGCCAGACAGCTGATGCGGGAAATTATCCATCTTGTCATAAAGCCCGACAAGCTCCAAAACCTGCGGCACATCTTCTTCTATCTCGGCGTCCCCGCGCCCCGCCGCCTCCATCGCAAACGCGACATTCTCCGCCGCGGTTCTTTGCGGTAATAATTTATAATCCTGAAACACGGTGCCGATTCTGCGGCGCACATGATGAAGATCGCGATGCGCGAGCGCCGACACCTCAAGCCCGTCAAGAAAAATCGCGCCTTCGGTCGGATCTTCTTCGCGAATAAGCAATTTCAAAAGCGTCGTCTTGCCCGAACCGGACGCGCCGACCAGAGACACGAATTCCTTCGGCTCTATCCGAAGCGTGATATTGCGGAGCGCCACGGACGCATGGTTATAGATTTTAGATATATTGTCGAAGTAAATCATTTCCTCAATTTCCAATTATCAATTTTCAATCAAGCCCCAATTATCTAATTTTCAATGGAAAATTGAGACATTGAAAATTTATTGAAAATTGGTCATTGAAAATTATCCTATTACCTCCGCCTCTATAAACTCATCCAACGCGCCGTCGAGCACCCGATCTATCTGTGAGGTCTCTGTACCCGTGCGGTGATCTTTGACCATCTGGTACGGATGCATGACATAGGAGCGGATCTGGCTTCCCCATTCAATTTTCACTTTCTCCTGCCGCACACCGCGCCGCTCTTGCTCCTGCTGTGCCAATTGCAACTGATACAAACGGCTCCGCAATATCCCCATCGCGGTTTCGCGGTTACTCTCCTGTGAGCGTTCCACCTGCGATGCCGCCTGCAATCCGCTCGGCAGATGCGTGATCCGTACTGCGGTTTCGCGTTTGTTGACATTCTGTCCCCCGGGACCTGACGAGCGGAAAAAGTCAATTTTTAAATCCTCGGGTTTTATCTCCACCTCCTCGGGTGCTACCATTTCGGGCATCACATCCACCAATGCAAAAGAGGTATGTCGCAATTGCTGTGCAGAAAACGGGCTGATCCTGACCAGGCGATGCACGCCGCCTTCTTTTTTCAAATATCCATAGGCATATACTCCCGCAATCGCAATCGTCGCATTCTTGATCCCCCACCCGCCGGGGCCAGAATTCTCTCCCCAATGTTCATGAATTATTTTTACCTTCCACTTTCTCTGCTCCGCAAATCTGCCATACATCCGTATCAAAATCGCCGCCCAGTCCTCCGCGTCCTTGCCGCCAGCGCCCGCATAGACCGACAGCACCGCATTGCCTTTATCGTATTTTCCGCTGAAGAAAAGTTCCGTCTCCAGTATCGTGATTGCTTTTTCTAATGCGCCAGTGCGTTCTATAATTTCTCCATGCAGAGCATCATCCGCGCCAAGCCCTGCTAACTCGCTCAATTCTTTTGCCTCTGCCATAAACCCCTCTGTCCGCTCTATCTCGCGCTTCAATGCCGCCAATTCCTGACTCCGCTCGCTCGCGCGTTTGTTATCTAACCAAAATCCCGCTCGCGCCATTTCTTCCTCAATGTCCAAAATCTCCCGCTTTTTTGCCCCCAGGTCAAAGACGGTCCGCCAACTGGCGGAGGTTATCCTCTATTTTCTGCAATTTTTCCCGTAAATCATCCATATCATAAAGTGTACCACACCGCCGCAAAAGAAAAAAGAGCATACACGCCGGGATACCTGCCGCAATCGCGACGGCATATTATTATAGAAGAGCGCCACCCGAAAAGAGTGGCGTCTGTTCATCAGGGATGCCGCACTGCCGGCTGCTGTGAGGGGAAAAGTTTGCGAATCGCCAATATAGCATCCATGAGTGCATCCGCATCCGACGTGCCCTCTTTCAATTCCTGAAGACCCGCCTCTGTCAGTGAAAATTGTTGCGGATGCTGCGGATCAACTCGCCATATCCTCACCCGTTTTTCCTCGGTAAGGTCGGTCAGCACCTCCCTTACTATCTGCGGATATACTTCCAGTTTATACCTCGTCGTTGGAAGCTTTTGCAGATTGTCAAAAATCTCTCCGTACCGTAATACCACTGCGCGACCAATTAACTCTAATACGAGCAACCGTATACGGTCATAATTTTTGAATTGAATCGCTCTCATATTCTCACTCCTAAAGAACGATGTTGCTATGCGAACGAACCGTATCCACTATACCACATATCACTTCGGCGCGCATCCTGCGCGCCGAAGTGAATACAAATGCGCTCATTGAAAGCCGGAGGGGAGGATTGAACCCCGCACTAAAATTTGCACTGCCTTCGGCGAGTGATCGAGTGCAAATTTAGTAACGGGGCATGCTCGCGGCCTACTGTTTATCCCGCCCTTTTTTGAAGCCACCTCCCGGGATCGAACCGGGGACCTTCACTTTACGAAAGTGCTGCTCTACCAACTGAGCTAAGGTGGCGTAATAAAAGGTCATCGGTAAGATGCTCATGCGAAAATGGGCGTGCGTTTTGCTTGAGCCGTAAAACGAATAGCCCCCCTTTCCGCCGCATCGGCAATAATACCCACCTCTACTAACCCTTCAATAGCTTCAACAATCATTCGTTTTGCCTCGGTAAGATTCTTGCCCCACGAAACCGCTCCCTGCATTTTTGGCGCAGTAACGACAAAACCCCCCATATCGGGTTCTGGCTCAAGTACGGCAGTAAACAATCCGTACCGAGTTTTCACCACCGCTGTTTTTTTAGGAGAGACCTTCCGCATAGAGTAAAAGATAACACAAAAGAGGCGTCACTGACAATACCTACAAATAATCCCTCCGCGAATCCACCAGCTTATAGACGAAAAAGCGGCGACTTGTACTGAGCGAAGTCAAAGTGAAGCGCAAGCTTTCATATGGCTTTTCTTTGGCGGCATTAAAATCAACGACCCTGCGGCAAGCCGCGGGGAAATCCTTGCGGGTATTATACATTTCAATCTGACTAATTTTCATAAAGTTTTCTATTACCGATTACCTTTTGCCCGATTGTGGGTTTTACACAACATCTCGCAATTCTTGGCTGAAGTCGCACCACCTTTAATCCATGCTGATACATGATCTGCTTCCATTTCGCCAAAACTCCAAATCTTGCTCTTGTTTGCATCGTGTCCAATAGCACAATGCGAGCAGTTTGATTTCTCTTTAGTTTCAGCTTCGCTAGTTTGCTTTGCGTAAACAACTCTTTTGGTTGCCTCATCAAAAATCCGGACATCTATCAATTTTGTGTCGGCGGAATCACCGAGAATATACTCAAAAATACCTTTGCGGTTTTTAATATATGGGTCACCGTAAAGCTTTCGTATCTCTTTTGCTACTTTAGCGGGGTCATATGCTTTTTTGCGATACTCTTCGTACAATCGTCCCCACTCAAGCCCGCGCATTTCGCTTTCTACTTCGGTAAATACGCTGGACACCCAATCAATAACACTGTTGAAATATTTTTTTAATTCGGTTATATTTTTTTCTTTGCGGTGGCTACTCATATAATCGCCAATATTGCCCTTACTAACCCAATCTAGTGCTCGTTCCATAAAATCCTGCCGGTTGGCACTACCCGAAATATACGCACTCCATTTTTGGATATTGGAATTTTGACTGTTGCTAAACTCCTCTTTTCCAAGTGTGACAAATGGTCCAGAATAAACCGCGTTCAACAACTCCTGATCACTCAACGGAACTCCAGCTATATTAATTGTCTTGAACCACTCTTTTATCTGGCTTTCGGTACCTTCGCATTCATAAATGAGCAGTTTAGTTTCCAATACCTTGTCTTTTTTTGTCTTTTGCCATACCGCCAAAATACTGCTCCATGCCATTTTCATCTTTGATTGCAAATTTGTCATTCACAAAACGTCCAACACTGGTGATGCGCTGTTGCCCGTCCAAAACTTCCAGATTATTTTCAGAAACTTTATTAAAATAAATCAAACCTATGGGGTAACCTTTGAGTATTGATTCAATAACGGCCATCTCTCTTTTTCCGCCGTCGGAAGCATAGATATAGTTACGTTGATACTCCGGCTGAATAGTGAGCTTGCCGGACAAACCAAATAGCCCTTTGCCTTCCAGTTCGTTATAGACGAACCCCTCGCAAATATCTTTGACAGTGATGCTAGTTTTGAGTGTGGTTTTCATAGTTTCTTTATTATATTACTTTTTACCCTCTTTCGTTTTCTTCTCAACCTTTAGCGTGAGATATGTCTTGCCTGTTATTACGCCCTTGCCTGTTTCTTTTTCCAATTTTTTTAAAATTCTCCCATTTTGTGGGCTTTTTTTGTTTCCTCGTCTTGTTTTTCAAGCCACAGATCGTAATCTGACTTCTTTTCACCTTTTTGCTTAGCAAGAATGTCAAGAGCTGGTTGACCTGTTTCAGTATCCACAAACTTTGCGCCTGTAGTTTCTTCAAAGAATTTCATGAATGCTTCAGCATCGATAATTGGTTTTTGCATAGAGATTCTCATATTATTTTTATTCTTCATAATTTTCCGAATCAAGACTTTCCTGCATATATTCATACACGGTTTTAATAACTTCTTTTACAAAATTAGAACAATTTTTGTAGCTCATCTTTTCTAAAGCCACATCACGAAACTGCCGAATTGGTTCAGAAATCAACGCGTGGATAAATGATTGAGTTGTACCGCTAACTCCAGAAAAATCTAATACAACCTCTTTGCCATCCGATAAGGTCGGAATAATCTTGGTGATACGTAAGTCTTTTGCCACATCTTTATTTTCTGCGAAATTACCGGCAAGATCTTTAATCTTAATTATTATGCTCATATAAATTTTGGTTCTTTATACTTCATTCGTTTACGATCTCTAACCGCTTTGCCGTAAACTTCTCGTATGGCAGAAAGCAGATGAGTAAATTCAGATTTATTTTCAAGAGATAAATCTATTGCCACTAGCGTACCTTGAAAATAAGGGGCATCGTTGCGTTCAGAATGACGATCATCATCCGGATTAGGATGGAGCCGTGGTTTTTCTATTCTCTTATCGTGAAGTAGCAGTTTATAAATACCGGATCCGCTGTAAATCATAAAATAGTTACGCGCTATTTGCGCAATGGATTTAATGAAAAATAATCCGGCACCAGCATTATCTTCTGTCCCACCTTCTTTTCGTGTTGTTCCCGAAATACCGGGAACCATTGCCCATTTGATTGCTTCTATATCTGTCTTTGACCGAGAAGCCCAATAGTGTTGCAAACTCTTTTTAATACCAATACCGCCATCACAAATACCAATACGGATCGTGTTTGATTTTTTATAATATTGAGCCGCAACAATCGCCCCGTTCGCACTTTCTGAGTGTTCCAATACATTACGGAGCAGTTCTCCAACTGTATATTTAATAGCATCTGTTTTATCAGCAGGTAAATGCAAAAGAGGAATCATATCTGTAATGAATTTTGACTGCTCGGTAGAATTTTTGATAATCGTAACCGGTATAAATCGCCCTGTTTCTTCTTTTTTATTAATAGTATATGGCGACTTTTGATGCGTGAATTCAAAAAGCCCCATACGATCAAGATATGAACCGGAAGTTGCCGTGAGATTTTCAAACATAACATTCTGCTTACCTGCCCGCATTGCCATTGCTACAATTAAGACTAAAACAACCGGATGTACATTGATCCACTTTGGATGAGAATAAATACGAAGATTATCAGGATCAGAAAAATCCAAACTGCTGATAAAACGGTCAAAATTGCGTAAATAATCTGAATTGGATAATGTCGCTTTCATATTGATAGTTTACCTGTAGAGCGTGTTTGTGTCAATATACGCTCTACAGGGAATAAATAGGCGCCCCATCCGTGCCTTCATAAATAATTATCTCGCCAGAATTATGTTTATTTTTCATATTATTTTTACTTCAATTCACGAATTTTATTTGAAATATTTAACATTATGTTGGTCGTGTCACGAATAATCCTTGCTGTGTCCCAAGAATCTTTGTAGTTTTTTGGGTAGTATCTAATATTGGTAAAATCATGGACATAGAATGTTTTATTATCAGTCGTTTCGATTTTGTAGATATGTGATTTTATTTCTTCCGGTAAAACTTTAACTCCGATTTTTCCTAATTCATCTAAATCTTTCAATTTCTGTAATATTTTGTTGACGTTATGTCCGTATGTTTTAATGAGTTCGTCTTCGGTAATGTTGGTGACTGCCACTAATCTAGATTTGAGCATTAATTCGAAAGCATATGAAAGTAAAATATAATATGATCTGAAACGTGGTTCATCTTCGGTTTCGTCAGCAAGACAATCTTTGATTAGTTTAACTGACTGACAAGCCCAATCATTCCAATATTTAGCAGTTTGCTGGAAGATATGCTTATTCATTAAAATTTTTCACTTTCTTATGTTTTATAAGTATTCGTGTATAAAGTCTTTTATTATTTACATAACCCCTATCTAGCTTACCTTTCCATTTTGGATTAACTAATTTTGGAAGTAACCCCTCTTTAACATTATAATCACTTCCTAATATCTCAAACTGGTCAGGATTATATTTATCCAAAAAACTAATCGGCACCCCCATTACGCCGTCATAATCACTCGGGATGGCATCGGTAAACGGAATCTCTATAGCGTCGTAATTGTCATATTTTTCATAAGATTTTTTGCCTTTTATTTCTTTATGTTTACTGTATTTAAGATTTTCTTCCATTGTCATAAGCGGCAGTGGTTGGTGGCGTCGTCCATGGTCGAGGTTAGTGAACCAACAAACATTGCGGAACTTCACTAAACCTGTTTTTACATCATAAACTCCCGAAGCAAAGTCACGCGTATTTGGCGTAAAGAAATATGCATTACCAGCACGAAACCCGTTTCCTAACCACAGCTTGTTATTTTTGATTAGCGGAAATATTTCCTTGTAAGTGATCGCATTCATGCTGCCAATAATGACGAATTTTTAATTGTAATTAAAAAGTTGTTTAACATATTCGCGGAACAAACTGAACGGCGGATTTGTTACCACTATGTCGGATTGTTCCAATAATTCCACGCACTCGGGACTCCTGAAATCGCCGTCTTTCTCTAACGGTGTCCATTCGTTGTGTTTGTTTGCCTTTAATTGCTTCGCAATATCCTTCAAGTTGAACTCGCCGTCGCCGTCTATGTCGCGCACTTCGTTGATGATAAATTTATTGGCATTTATTTTAGGGCGGCCTTTTGATTTCGTGAGAGTCCTGTCATCACCAAACAATCTCAATTGCGTATTGGCTACGGGCGAGGGTTTGTAGCTGGTGGTGATAAGCTGTTTCAATCCAAGCTTGTTGAAATTAAGCACGAAATAGCGAAAAAAATTGCTTTCGAACGGATCGTCGCAGTTGCAATAAACCACTTTGTTGCGAAATACATCGGGGTTATATTCTAAATACGCTTCAATTTCTTTTTGAATATCGCTGTACTGCGTATAAAACTCGTCGTTTTTTGCCCTTTTTGCGTCTGTAAGATTTCTGTTTACCATAACTATTTCAAAAGTTCACTACTGGAAATCCCCAACGCACCAGCAATTTTTTCCAAAGTTGAAAAAGTAGGGTTCATACGACCATTTTCAATATTGCTGATATACGCTCGATTAACACTTAAAGCAGTCGCAAGGTGTAAATACACCAGAATAGAACTCAAGGGTTTTGAAAAAGCCGTTGAGTTCTGTGTTGATGCCCTCGGAGGGAATCGAACCCCCATCAAGACCTTAGAAGAGTCCTGCTTTATCCATTAAGCTACGAGGGCGTGATATTTCAAAATACTATATTATCCGCATTGGCACACGCGAGGCGGCCCCATCAGACCCGCCAAATATGGTACGACTTGCTCACGCGGAATCTCTTTTTGTTCTCTCGTCGCAAGGTTTTTTATCGCGACAACGCCTTTTGCTTTTTCGTTCGCGCCATAGATGATCACATACGGGATTTCTTTTTTCACGGCGTAGACAAGTTGCGCCTGAAGCATCGGATCGTCGCCCAAGTAGAGCGCGGCATTGATGCCGACATTGCGCAATTCTTGCGCTATGACACGATACTCGTTTTTCATACTTTCATCAAGTTGTAAAATCAGGACTTGCGTCAGAGTTTGTTTCTTCTTGATCATCCTGAGTTTCTCCATCGCGGCAAACAGGCGATCTACGCCGATGGATACGCCGACTGCCGGAATTTTCTGCCCGGTGAATTGCGCCACCAGATTGTCGTATCTGCCGCCGCCGCACACCGATCCTATCTCCGGCGCGTCGGGCAAAATAACCTCAAATACCGAGCCGGTGTAATACGAGAGCCCGCGCACCAGCGAAAAATCCGCGATGAAATAATCTTCCATGCCAGGCGCCAAATCCGCAAGCATCGCGCGGATTTTTTCATATTCTTCACTCCCCTCCTGTCCCACGCCTTTACTTGCAACAAATTCCGCGATCTTGTCCGCAACATTCGCATCAAATTCTTTGATCAGTTCTTTTTTCACGCCCCCATCGCCGATCTTGTCGCGTTTATCAATAATCCGCAGAGCATCCCATAGTTTTTCGTCCGCAAATCCGGCATATGCGGGAAGCGCATTGAGAATCTTGCGATTATTATATTTGATGATGAATTTTTCAACGCCGAGATTTTTGAAGGTCGTGTAAATGATCGCCACCATCTCCGCATCCGCGTCCAGCGACGAAGACCCGACAATATCAACATCCGCCTGCGTGAACTCGCGATACCGTCCGGCTTGCTGGCGCTCGCCTCTCCACACCGTGCCAATTTGATATCGCTTGAAGGGCTTGGGAATCTCCTGATTTGCCGCCACAAACCGCGCGAGCGGCACCGTGAGATCAAACCGCAGTGAGGTGCCGTCTTTTGCGGACGCGCCTGCTGGCGCGTCCGCCTCTTCCTGCGATCCGCGTACATTAAAAATAATCTTGCCGGAATCCTCCTCGCCACCGGTCAGCACCTCGGTCTTCTGCACCGCGCTCGTCTCCAGCGGATCAAACCCAAAACTCTCAAAAGTCCTGCGGATCGTATCCAGCATCCCCTGCCGCGCAATAGCATCAGCAGGCCCATAATCGCGAAAACCCCCGGGCAAATCAGGTTTAATGCGTTTTGATTTTTTATTTTTCTTCAGTGCATTATCACGCGGCATCTTCACAGCATAGCATGAAATACTCTTTTGTTCAACGATATCTGCGGCATTGATTTTATTCCGGTTATGCGGTATGGATAATCAAATGGTGACACGGCCAGTCCGCCATCTCTTCCGCAAATCAGCAAAGGAGGCACCGTGGCAGATTCAGATGTAGGATATTTTTATATCACCGCGGCGGTACTTATGCCGTTTACCCAAGGCGTGATAGAAATCCGGCGGCAGCGAGACAGCCGGCTTCGCGCGCTCTATCAGGGAGGAATCGCGGAGATGGAGTTGAGTATTGATGGCATTCTGGATGTTCATCTGCGATGGTTTGCCAAAGCAGATCAACCGAGTGAAAAGGAGTCCGCGTGGACTCCGTATCGCCGCACAATTTTCAGAGCAGATCTTTTGTGGTATCAGCCGTCATGGACGGAAGAGGGCATGCTCTCGCTGGCATGCGCGGCGCGGCAAGTCGTCATTACCTTTTACTCGCCGCGGCATCAGGAAGGCGCGCGCCCGACAGCACTGCCGTATCTGCACGCGCCGATGATAAGCCGGATAAGCCGTGTATCGTGATAGCCGGGCGGTGCAGAGCACCGCCCGACATTTTCTTTTCAGCATGAATCTTATGAAAATAATCTTTCTCAATATCTGGGGCGGGAAGATGTATGAGACATTGATGGCATTTTTACGCGCGGCCGCGCCGGATACGGATTTTTTCTGTTTGCAGGAAGTTTTTGATTCGCCAAAAAAGAATCGCACGGTGAGCTGGGGCGGCCGCGCTGATATTTATAGGGATCTGTGCGCCGCCCTGCCGGACTTCACGCCGTATTACGCCATCGCGATGCATGATTTTGACGGCGATTACGCGACAGATTTCCCGCTCTCGCACGGCATTGCGATATTCGCAAAAAAATCCGCCAGCTGGCGGATGCTTTCTCATGGAGATTTCGTAATCGCAGGCGAGGGATGGCCGAATCACGGCGATATCAAAGCATTCCCGCACAAACTCCAATACATCCGATTTGAAAAAAATGGTGCGCCATACACCCTCGCCCATATCCATGGCACAGCATATCCGGGCGATAAACGCGACACGCCTGAACGAATCGCGCAATCGCAAAAAATCATTGACTTTCTTGCAGACGAGAGGGGAGAAAAAATCCTCGGCGGCGATTTCAATCTCATGCCGGACACCGAGAGCATCCGCATGATTGAGCGCACAAATCTCCGCAATCTCATTACTGATTTCCATATCACGACCACCCGAAGCCCCTTATCTTATGGGCACTATCCCGCATCAGACCGCCAGTATTTTGCGGATTTCGCGTTTACCTCGCCGAGCATCCGCGTCAACGGCTCTCATGTCCCCCAAATAGAGATTTCCGATCACCTGCCGCTTGTGATAGAATACTAAAATGATACAGAAACATAAAATCTCGGTCGTTATTCCGACTAAAAACGAAGAACGCACCATTCAAGAAATCGTTGAGGGGTGCAGAAAATATGGCGATGAGGTACTCGTCATAGATGGTCATTCTTTGGATAAAACTCGCGAGCGGGCGGCGGCGGCGGGCGCAAAAGTAATGCTGGATAATGGCAGAGGGAAAGGCGCTGCGTTGCGTCTTGCGATAAAAGAAGCGCACGGAGACATCATCGTATTTATAGACGCTGATGGCTCCCATGACCCTGCTGATATCCCAAAAATCATTAATCCAATTATAGAGGGAGGTGCTGACATGGTGATTGGATCGCGGCTCAAAGGCGGCAGTGATGAACTCGGCACCACATTTTCAGAAGTATTGCGGCTCTACGGAGGAAGATTCCTGGCGCTCGTAATCAACCTTCGTTTTAGGCAGAACATCACTGATT
>JBASTK010000163.1:0-1533 GCA_049274855.1 Candidatus Sungiibacteriota bacterium
TCAAAAGATGAGTGGGCACGGCGCGAGCGGTATGGGCGGTTTGCGAATTGGATAGTGGGAATGTCGCGGATAACAGCAAGCGGCATGGATTCTTTTCCTTCGCCCATCACGAGCACCGCGGCGCTGGCAAGCGCGTCAGGGAAATTCGCCTGCGTCATTTTCAGTTCTCTGCCGAATAGATCTTTGGTGTCACGGTATTCTTTGAGCGGATGAAATCCGTAATGGCTCAATGCGAGCCCCATCAGACCGCGGCGCAGGGGGATGCTGTGGGAGTCCGAGATGATGATGCCGAGATTATGCACACGATATGTCCTGCGCGCCCATTGCCAGAGTTCTTTTACTGTGTTTTTCGGATTTTTTGGCCACAAAATATAATGGTCATTGGCATTGGATTCATCCACTCCGGCGGACGGGATGAATATATTATGTTTAATCGTGTGTATGACCCACGCGTAAGGCGATGCCTCGCGCGGGAGATACCAGTCCGCCTCTTTTTTTATCAAAGCATCTTTGTTCGGATACTTATGTTTCGGTATACATCGCCCTTGCCAGATGCTCACGACTTTTGAGGTAATAACCAGCACCGAGCGCTCGCGCACGCGCGGCAAAGCCGCGCGAATTGCTGAAAGTAAATCATCTTTCGGTGGCACGAGCACACGAGTTTTTATAGGGGTGATGATCATAAAGAATATCAAGCAATTAGGGATAGATCACCGTTGATGAGGGTGGGGCGCATACCGAGGATTTCTTCTTTGGAACCAATCTCGGGGATCGGATTGAAAAGAAATATCTTTTTTTGATGATGGAATGCGAGCCCCATTTCAAGAAAGGTGTTGGCGCCGATATAGTGCGGGATATTATTTTTGTCATGATTGAGTACGAGAATTGCGTCAGCCCACACCACTTTATTGAAGTGATTGCGCATCGCCTCTTCTTTTCTGTCCCAAATCCAGCCGTCGGTGGTATCCGTTGCTTTTCGTATTGCGTAGTAATCTTTCACGGGCATAGGGTTTCCGAGCTCGTCGATAATTTCAGACGGAGGCATTTTTACCTCATGCCCGAGTTTTTCCAGTTGTGCCTTGGTGTCCTGCATTTCGTCAATAAAAGCAATGCTCCCGCAAATAGTTATCTTCATAAGGATTTATTTTGAGATAAATAAAAAGTGGGCGAGGGGAGAGTCGAACTCCCATGAGGTTGCCCTCGCAGGATTTTGAGTCCTGTGCGTCTGCCGGTTCCGCCACTCGCCCATTTTGGAAAGGATACCAGAAAATAGTTTTATTTTCAACCACGCTTTATTTTTTTGAGGAGTCAACAAATCATTACGATCGTGGACATTTGTTGACATGGTAGATATACTGGAAATATATGAAGCGATATAAGAGACGGTACCGCGCGACACTTACCCGACTTCTACTGGAAAAAATCAGTGAGTTGGGGATCGTAGCATTTGACGCATTCTTCCCTCGCCAGTATTCGTATGCGCGGGCATCGCGTTTGCTTTTCGGCGTGGACGACTATCCTAAGGTGATGCCG
>JBASTK010000164.1:0-2123 GCA_049274855.1 Candidatus Sungiibacteriota bacterium
GATTGAGCGTGATATTCTGCACGCTGCCCGCAATATCCGTGATGCTGATGCTACCCGCGCGGATGCGGCTCAATGGCGCGAAGAGTGTGCGCGCGAGGAGTGGAAGCGAGAAAAAGTGATACCCGAACCATAATACATCGTACGCAATGCCAAAAAAATCCCGCACTGCCTTGCCGTAGTGCCAGATGATATAATCTTTCATAAAGAGGATAATTCCCATCGGCTCAATTATAGCGCGGCGCCCCAGCACCGCGCAATCGTAAGCGCGAGATATTGTGGTATGGTGTGGAAAAGATGACAGCGCAAGAAATGATTGTGTGGTATAATTTTTGGTATGAGGATTAACGCCGCACAACTAAAAACATTTTTATTGGACGCGGGGCTCGTCAAGCCCGCGGCGCTCAAAAAAGCTGAACAGGATGCCGAGAAAACCGGCATTTCCCTTCGCGATGCCCTGCTGAATGCGGGACAAGTAAAAGAAGAGGAAATTAGGCGGTTGGAGGCATATATCTTAGGTATTCCTTTTGTGGATTTGTCGCGCGAGACGATTGCGCTTGCGGTGCTGCAGACGATTCCCGAGCCGCTCGCGCGCACGCACCATGTGGTTGCGTATCGCAAGACGGGAACGGATTTGGAGGTGGCGATGCTTGATCCGGATGATCTGCAGACCATAGAGTTTATCAAGAAAAAAGATGGCTTGCGTATTTTGGCGCGTCTCACTACGGCTGAAAGTATTCAGCATTGTCTCCGTCAGTATGAAAAAACGCTGGAAGCGGAGTTCGGCGATATTTTGAAGCGCGAAGGCGGCGAGGCATTGGGCATTGCCAAAGAAGACGGCGTAGCGCCAGTGGATGCGGAAGGATTAAAGAAACTTGCCGAGGATTTGCCGGTAGTGCGGATTGCGGATACGCTCCTGCGCCACGCGATTTTACAGAGTGCTTCGGACATTCATATTGAGCCGTCGGAAAAAGATGTTGCGGTGCGCTATCGCATTGACGGGATTTTGCGCGACGCTATGACTTTGCCGCGGCGTATTGCGCCGGCACTTGTGGCGCGCATCAAGGTCATGGCAAACCTCAAGCTGGATGAGCATCGGCTCCCGCAGGATGGGAGATTTAAGATAGAAACGCCCGAATACCGTGTTTCATTTCGCGTATCCGTCCTGCCCGTGTATGACGGGGAGAAAATTGTTATGCGCCTCTTGCCGGAAAACACGAAAGGCATGACGCTGGAAGAAATAGGATTTTGGGGTATCAATCTGGAGCGCGTGCAGAGCGCGATCAAGCGTCCCACTGGCATTATCCTTGCTACCGGCCCCACTGGGTCCGGCAAGACCACAGCACTCTATACTATTTTGGAAATGCTTAATACTGCCGCGGTTAATATCTCCACAATTGAAGATCCGATTGAATACCGCATGCCACGCGTCAATCAGACACAGGTACGCAGTGATATCGGACTCACCTTTGCCAATGGCTTGCGCTCGCTCCTGCGCCAGGATCCTAATATCATTATGGTAGGCGAGATCCGCGATAATGAAACCGCGTCCCTTGCCATCAATGCCGCGCTCACCGGCCATCTCGTGCTTTCCACGCTCCATACCAACTCTGCGGCAGGGTCTCTCCCGCGGCTTTTAGACATGAAAGTAGAGCCGTTTCTTATCGCGTCCACGGTCACCGCGATTATCTCCCAGCGTCTGGTGCGGCGTCTGTGCGAGGAGCAGGAGGTGAGGCGTTTGACGCGCGAGGAACTCGCGCGCCTGCGCAAAGACAGCGATTTGGACGGGATATTTACTATGCTTAAGCGCGAGAAAATAATTAGTGCCAAAGAGACGGCCGAAGATATGGAGTGGGGATGGCCGAAGAAATCCGATCAATCGCCGGATGGCTACAAAAGCCGTATCGGCATTCATGAAGTATTGGAAATGTCCGATACGATTCGTGCATTGATTATGAAAAACTCAACATCCGAGGAGATTGAGAAGCAAGCGCGGGATGAGGGCATGCTCACCATGCGCGAAGAGGGCTTCATCCGCGCCGCCCAAAAAATAACCTCCATAGAAGAAATCCTGCGCGTCACGAGTGAGTGATAGGTTATGAATCTTTGAATTACGAAACCCTAGG
>JBASTK010000165.1:0-9137 GCA_049274855.1 Candidatus Sungiibacteriota bacterium
CGGGTGATCGGATTCGGCGGGCGCATCTTCGATGCCGCTGACTCACGCGGACTTTCGGAACGCGGACAAACGCGGACAGAAGCAAAATACATCAACACGCCGCAGACATTGATTTATGACAAGTCGCGGGCGCTGTATGGTTTTGATAAAGCAAAGCAAGAGATTCGCGCAAAAAATAATGTGGTCGTGACGGAAGGATATATGGACTGCGTGATGTCGCATCAGGCGGGTGTCGCGCATACCATTGCCGTGTCCGGGACTGCGCTAACTCTCCAACAGCTCAAGATACTGCGGCGTCTGTGCGATACGATGATCTGCTCGTTTGACGCGGACGCGGCGGGGGATGGGGCAACGCGCCGCTCTCTTGCCCTTGCGGCGCAACATGATTTTACTCGCCTCATTGCCGCTATTCCGTCCGGAAAGGATCCTGCTGATACGGTGCGGGAAAATCCGGAGGCGTGGCGCTTGGCGGTGGCGGCGGCAAAACCCGTAGTCGCGTTTTATTTTGACAAAGCGTTTCGGGAAGAAAATCCGGCGACCGCCGACGGCAAGAAAAAAATCGCGGCGTTGCTTCTGCCGTGGATCGCGGAGCTTGCGGATGAGATTGAAAAATCTCATTGGATAGCGGATTTGGCGCGCCGCCTTGCGGTGCCGGAGGAGGCAATCCGCCGCGATCTTCAGCGTCGCGCATCGGGGGCGGGAACGCAGTTTTCTGGAGCGGATCGTGCGGATGTCCCCGCAGAAAACTCTGCACTGATTCCGTCACGGCGCCGGATGCTGGAAGATCGTTTGGTGGCATTACTCGCGGTAGTACCCGCCGAGGCGGCGCTATCGTTCGGCGATAAAGAGATTGTTTTTTCCTCGGAGATGAACGCGCGGCTATTCCGCGTACTTACCGCCGGTGTGTCGGACGCGGGTGCGGATCTCGTGGCACGCATGGAGGATATGCGGTTCATCGGAGAAATGCTTTTGCCACAGATTGCGGATGTGGACAAGGAAATACTTGTCCTGGCACGCGAGATTGAAAAAATAGACATCAAGGAACATATGGAAATCCTGGGTACCCAGATCGGCGAGAAAGAGCGTGTGAAAGACGGGGCAGGCAAAGACACGCTTCTTATGGAGCATAGGAAGGAGGCAGACCGCCTGCATGCGCTTGCATAAATCAGCGTAGAGAGTAGGGTAATAACGATAATGTCTAAAATGAAGAAAAAACAAAAAAAGAATTTATCCGCCTCGATGAAATCGGGGCGGATAAAAAAGCCGTCTTCAAAACGCGGGGTCAAACTGAGCCGGCTTGCGCCAGCAGTCGCGGCGCAGGCGGCGAAGCTATCAAAAAAAGAGACCGCGGTAAAAGCCGAAGAGAATATTCGCGCGTTGCTTGCGCGCGGTAGGGATCGGGGGTTTGTCACCTACTCGGAGATTCTCTATTATTTTCCGTCCATAGAGGATGATGTGCTTCTGCTGGAGGATTTGTATGAGCGGTTTGAGCGCGAGCATATAGAGGTCTTGGAATCAAAAGAATTCATTGGCGACGGAAAAGAAAAGCCGGCAAAAAAACAAAGCACGGGGCGCAGATCTCGCGAGGAGTCCATTGATTTTGATCAGCTGTCGCAGGATTCGGTACAGATGTATTTGCGCGAGATCGGGAAGATTTCTTTGATTTCTGCGGATGAAGAAAAGGATTTGGCGCGCAAGATTGAAAAAGGCGATGATGAGGCGCGTAAAAAACTTACGCAGGCAAATCTGCGCCTCGTGGTCTCCATTGCCAAGCGTTATGTCGGCCGTTCCCCGCATCTGACCCTGCTCGATCTTATTCAGGAGGGTAACATTGGTTTATTCAAAGCGGTGGAGAAATTTGATTATCGCCGTGGATATAAGTTTTCCACCTACGCGACATGGTGGATTCGCCAGGCCATCACGCGCGCGCTCGCGGATCAGGCGCGTACTATTCGCATTCCCGTGCATATGGTGGAGACGATTTCTAAATATCAGCAGATCAAGCGCCGCCTCTTGCAGGATCTTGGCCGCGAACCCTTGACTGAAGAAGTCGCGGCGGAGATGAATATGGAAATTGAAAAAGTGCGGCACATTGAGAAAATCGCGCAGGATACTGTGTCGCTGGAATCCCCCGTCGGGGATGATGACGAGGACTCGGTGCTCGGCGAATTCATTGTGGATGAAAAAACCATTTCGCCCCTCCAGCACGCGAGCCGTCGCCTCCTGCGCGATCAGCTGATGTCGGTGATTAGGGAGCTTACCCCGCGCGAGCAGAAGATTCTTGAGATGCGCTTCGGGCTGGAAGACGGCATTACGCATACACTTGAAGAAGTGGGCAAGGAATTCGGTGTCACGCGCGAGCGCATCCGCCAGATTGAAGCCAAAGCATTGGAGAGAATAAGAACCCACAAAACCGCCAAAAAATTCGAAGGATATTAAAATACGGATGTTCGTGTAGCAACTTTTTGGTTTGTGCAACCACCGCCCGACTCTGCCAGCTGGAGGATCGGGCGTGTACTCATGCATAAAAAATGGCAACTACTGAACAAAAAATTAAATGTCCGAAATGCGGGGAATCAATTTCTATTGATGATGTTTTGACGCACCAAATTGAAGAAAAGATAAAAAAAGAACTCGGTGAAGAAAATAGGTCGAAAGAGATAGAAATCGTAAGACAGAAAAAGGAGCTGGAAGATCAAAAGAATAAACTTGAAGAAGCACAAAAAAATGCAGAGATTGAGATTAATAAAAAAGTAGGTGAGAAACTTGCGACGGAACGAGTGACTGTATGGAAAAAAGCACAAATAGAGGCTGAAAAACAAAAGACAGGCGAACGAAAACTTTTAGAGGAACAAATTAAAGATAAGGATGCAAAATTGAAGGAGGTTACGACAGAAGCTTTACAAGCTCGTGCAGACAGGCAAAAGTTTGAAAATGAAAAGAAAAGTTTTGAATTGGAAAAGGAAAAGCAAATTGATGGAGAGCGCAAAAAAATTGAAGAGGACGCTTTTACTCGAGCGACAAAACAAAACGAAAGAGATGCAATCAAATTACTAAAACGGTTGGAAGATTCAGAAAAAGAGAGGGAAGCAGAAAGAAAAATGCTTGAGGAGCGACTTGTTGAAAAAGATACCGAGCTCAAAGAGGCAAAAGAAAACGAGTTACAAGTCCGTAAGGATAAAAATAAATTTGAGGAAGAAAAGAAAGATTTTGAATTGGAGAAACAAAGGCAATTTGATGAGGAAAGAAAAAATATTTTTGAAGAAGCAAACAGAAAAGCAGTGGAAGCGGAGCAATATAAAATAGCACAGCTGGAAAAGAAATTAAGTGATGCTCTGAAGGCAAATGAAGAGCAAAAAAGAAAATTGGAGCAAGGATCACAACAAACACAGGGCGAGGTTTTGGAGTTAGAATTAGAGGAGTCCTTGAAGACGGCGTTTCCATATGATGAGATTGCGCCAGTAGCAAAAGGCGTGAGGGGAGCAGATGTCATCCAAAGGGTTTTTGATCGTTTCAATCGTCCGTGCGGACAAATTGTTTGGGAGTCAAAAAATACTCAGGCATGGAAAAATGAATGGATACAGAAATTGAGAGATAATCAGCGAGCGGTTAAAGCGGATTTGGCGGTGATAGTTTCTGTTGTTCTACCGGACGATGTGAAGGGGTTCGCGCTTCGTGATGGTGTTTGGATTTGTGATATTAAATTAGCTATAGCATTAGCTACTGCTTTGAGAATGACCTTGGAAGTCGTAATTCGTGAAAAAGCCCTGTCAATCGGTAAAGATGAAAAAATGGAATTTCTCCATGCCTATTTAACGGGCGTGGAATTTAAACAAAGGGTAGAGGCTATTTTAGAAGCGTTTTCTAATATGGACGAAGGATTGAAAAAAGAAAGGATGGCATACGAAAAAATTTGGTCCGAACGAGAGAAACAGATAAAAAAAGTAATCACCAACACAGTCGGTATGTATGGCGATTTGAGCGGTTTAGTCACCTTACCGCAGATAAAAATGCTGGAATTACCGGAGGGGGATAATGAATAGAATAATCGTGGGGCAAGAAAATTAGGAAAATAAAACTATGGAGTTACAAGAACTACTCAATAAAGCTTGGAGGTTGAAAAAGGATGGTGAAAGACTTGATGCTCTAAAGCTTTACAGTCATGCTTTTGATATTGTAACTAAAGAAGCGCAAGAGCAAGCTCATAATTCACAAGGAAGTCACGAAGATATTATTGAAGATGGTAAAAAAGTAAGTAAGATTCTTCCACATTTTTTTGTTAAAGCTAAAGCATACTTAAAGCGCGATAAAGTTGCCGCAGTGATTTCTAATAACATGGGGACGATTTTGCTTGAGATCAGCGATTTTGATGGAGCAAAAAAGATGTTTGAACAGGCGATAGAACTTACGCCAGATGGCGAAATTTATGACGATCCTAAAATTGGATTGAAGGAATTTGAAAATAATTATGTCCGTGACTGATAAAGGCAGGGGAATCTTACGCCATATAAAACTCAAACCAACAAACTGGAGTTTGTAAGGGTGTTGCAGAGAGAAGAGATGTGGTATATTGAAAATATGGGGAAGATGAAAACGGCAAAGCAAATGGAACGGCATCTCAAGGGAATGGCGAATCATTACCGCATTGAGATACTGCTTCTGGTCGCCGAGCGCGAGGGGATTACCCTTGCGGATATTATTGAAATACTCGGTGCCAATAAGAAAACCATCGGTGAGCATACGCGGCGGCTCTCATATGCGGGATTAATCAATAAAAAGTATCGCGGCAAATTCGTGGAGCACGCCTTGTCGCCGTACGGCAAGACATTCGTCAGTTTTCTCAAATCATTTCAACGCGCATGACAACACCCTTACAAACTGGAGTTTGTAAGGGTGTTGTGGGGGGTTGAGGAAATGGGTGGAAAGGGGTAGAATGAGGGCATCTATTTATGGCGAATAAGAAATATATCATAACTATTGGTATTGTCGTTGCTGTGATTGCAGGGGTGGTGTCGTTTTTGCGTGTGCAGGCGCCGCAAACAGAGCAGACAGATAAAATGGAGGTGGCGGCGAGTTTTTATCCGCTTTATTTTTTTGCCGCGGAAATAGGCGGGGATACCGCTATGATCACGAATATCACGCCTGCGGGCGCGGAGCCGCATGACTATGAGCCGACCGCACAGGACATCGCGCGCATTGAGCGGAGCCGGCTTTTGATTCTGAATGGCGCGGGATTGGAGCCGTGGGGAGATCGCATTCGTAGCACGATCAATCCGGCGGAGACCGCGGTGGTGAGTGTGAGTGATGGGCTTGCGATCTCAAATAAAGATGAGCAAGGGAAGATGATTGCTGATCCGCATATATGGTTGAGCCCTGTGCTTACACAAAGAATAGCTGATATTATTCTTACGGGTTTTATAAAAGCTGATCCGCTTCACGCGGCTGATTATGAGGTAAACGCGATAGCGTTAAAAGCAAAACTCGCTAATCTTGACCGCGAGTATCGCGAAGGTTTGCGCAGTTGCGCGGAAAAAAATATCATTACGTCGCACGCCGCATTTGGGTATTTGGCGGCGGCTTATGGATTGCAGGAGATTTCTATTGCGGGTTTATCGCCGGATGCCGAGCCGTCAGCCGCTGATCTTGGCGCGATTACGCAATTCTCAAAAAAGAACGGAATAAAATACATTTTTTTTGAAAGTTTGGCGAGTCCCAAATTATCCCAAACCATTGCCCGCGAAATCGGCGCGCGGACGCTGGTCTTGAATCCGTTGGAGGGATTGACGGGTGATGAGATTGCGCAAGGAGAAAATTATTTTACGGTGATGCGAGATAATCTCAAAAACTTACAAATCGCCCTCTTATGCCAATCGTAGATCATAATGCCAATAGCATAGAAATATCTCATATTTCGTTTTCGTATGGCAATAACGAAGTATTGCGCGATATTACTTTTGCGATCCATCGGGGCGATTATTTGGGCGTGGTTGGCCCCAACGGCGCGGGCAAGACGACTTTGCTTAAAATTATGCTGGGTTTGCTGACGCCGTCTGCTGGGCAGGTGAAGATTTTTGGCACAGAGGTCAGGGATTTTAAGGAGTGGCCAAGAATTGGATATGTGCCGCAAAAAGCGCTTAATTTTGATACGCATTTTCCCGCCACAGTGGGCGAGGTCGTGCTGATGGGGCGATTTGCCAAGCGCGGCCTGTTTCGTTTTGTCGCCAAAGAAGATAAGATCGCGATGCAGGACGCGCTGAAAACGGCTGAGATGTGGCAGTATCGCGATCGGCTGATCGGGGATCTTTCCGGCGGAGAACAGCAGAGGGTATTTATTGCTCGCGCGCTGGTTACCGCGCCGGAAATTATCTTTCTTGATGAACCAACGACCGGCGTTGACGCAAAAAGCCAGGAAGAATTTTATGCATTATTAAGAAAGCTCAATCGCGAAGCGCAGACAACACTGGTGCTGGTCTCGCATGATATTGATCGGGTGCTGGGGGAGGCCATGCATATCGCTTGCATTGACCGTACGCTTGTTTGCCACGGCTCGCCAGAGGACTATCGGAGCGAAGGCGGCGCGGCAAGGCAGGGCAAAGGATTTGACGACTCGCATTATCATAAAAATTTCTTATGACCGCTTTGCTCTCTCTTTTTCAATATGGATTTGCGGTGCGGGCGCTTGAGGCGGGTATTATTGTTGCGCTCGCAGCGCCCCTCATTGGTATATTCCTCGTGCTGAGGCGCTATTCGCTCATTGCCGATACATTTGCGCATATTTCGCTGGCGGGTTTGGCAATGGGATTTTTACTTGGATGGAACCCGATGTTGACAGCGCTTGGCGCCACTTTGGTAGCATCGCTTGGCATTGAACGCCTTCGTATCTCAAAAAAAGTATACGGCGAATCCGCGCTTGCAATTTTTCTTTCCGGCGGACTGGCGCTTGCGGTGGTGCTTGTTAGCGCGGGCAAGGGTATGAATCCAAGTATCCTCAATTATCTTTTTGGGAGCATTGTGACCGTAACATCGCGGGATGTTGCAATCATTGCCCTGCTTGCCGGAGTCGTGGCGGGAGCACTCCTGCTTTTTTATAAAGAGCTTGTGTATACTACTTTTGACGAGGAGTCGGCGGCAGTTAGCGGTATCAATACAGGCCTTGTCAATACGATCTTAATCCTCCTTGCCGCGTTCACGGTGTCGCTTGCTATCCCTATTGTCGGGGTACTGTTGATTTCAGCCCTTATGATTATACCGGTGGCGTGCGCTCTGCAGTTTAAAAAAAGTTTTATGCAGACGGTTTTATATGCAGAGGCGATCTCGCTTGGCTCCATGATTGCCGGTATTATGGTGTCTTTTGCGTACGATATTTCCACCGGCGGCGCCATTGTGCTCATTATGATTGCGTTTTTTATTCTCATATTGGGGTATAAAAGGTTTTCGTATGCGTTATAAAGCACTTGCGGGACAAAGGGAAAAGGGGACACGCTTTTACTATCGGGCAATTTCGTGTCCCGCTCCCGATGTTGCTGTTCCGCTGCCGAAATTGCGTTCTGTTGAAGCGAAGTCCCCTATGGGACAGGAAGGGGCAAGTGATATGCCGTTGAACGACGGGCAATATCGGCAGCGGGACAAGTTATCCACATTGGCACTTTTGTTTTCTGCGGCCGCAAGAGTAGAATAGAGCCATGACGCTTTCTTCATCAAAGGACGATACTCCCAAGAAAAAGACCATCGTCCTTATTGAGGATGAAAGGGTGATTTTGGAATTGTTGCGTATAAAATTACAAAACGCGGGGATGATCGTCTATACGGCGAATGACGGCATTTCGGGGCTTGCTCTCATCAAAGAGAAAAAGCCCGATCTTGTTCTTTTGGATATGCTTTTGCCGGGAATGAATGGATTACATGTATTGGAAGGTATGAAAACCGAAGGGCTCCTGCCAGCAATACCGGTGCTTATCATTTCCAATTCTGGTCAGCCAGCGGAACTCGCGCGGGCGATGGAGCTTGGCGCGCGCGATTATCTTATTAAGGTGAATTTTGATCCGAACGAAGTGCTTGATCGCGCTAAGACGATTTTGGATGTCGCGCCGTTGACGGATTCGGTACGAGGCAAGATTGCCGCCAGTAACAATGTTTTAATCGTGGAAGATGACATCCTGCTTGTGGGACTATTGGAGCGCAAATTCGCCGCGAGCGGATACCGCGTGCAAAAAGCGCTTGATGTGGATGAAGCGCGTCATCTGATTACGAAAGGTTCGCCGGATGTGATACTGCTCGACCTTGTCCTTTCAGGGATTGACGGGTTTTCTTTTCTTATGGAGTTGAAGCGCGACGAGCGCACAAAGAACATCCCGGTGGTTATTATTTCTAATCTTGGCCAGCAGGAGGAAATTGCAAGGGGTATGCGTCTGGGCGCGGCGGATTATATTATCAAAGCGAATATTTCGCCGGCTGAAATCGTGGAAAAAGTCGGCGCGTTGATAGTACGCGAAAAGAAAAAAATAGAATGACCATTACCCTTTATCTTTTTATTTTTTAACTTCGTAGAATATGGCAATTCAAGCAGGGGTAGGGTTGAGTAAGAATAGCGATTCGTACCAAGCAGGTTACGAGGCGGTTAAAATGGCGCTGGATCGCGCGGGAGTAGAGAAGCCGGATTTTGTGATCGCATTTGTATCAGCGAGTTTTCAACAGCAGGAAGTGGTGCGCGGCATCCGCGATGCCGCGGGTAAGGCGTCCTTCATCGGCTGTACGGATGCGGGTGAGATTACTAATGATGGCCCCACGCAAAAGTCCGTTGCCGTGATGGTGGTCGCATCGCCCGGCATATCTTTTTATACTGGGCTTGGCCGCGGTATCAAAAACGGCGCGCGCGAAGCGGGACAATCCGTAGCGCGCGAAGTAAAAGAGAAAGCAGACAAGCCACTGCGCGCATTTATTATGTTGCCGGATGTGCTTACCGGCAATGGGGCGGATATCGTGCGCGGAGTCCTGGATGTGCTTGGTGCGCATTTTCCGGTGGTCGGGGGTGCGGCGGGCGATGACTTTCTTTTTGAAAAGACCTATCAATATCGCGATGACGAGGTGGAATCTGGCGCGGTTGCGGGCGTCGGTCTTGCCGGCAAATTCACGATCGG
>JBASTK010000166.1:0-2813 GCA_049274855.1 Candidatus Sungiibacteriota bacterium
GCAATGGCGGTTTTGAAGAAATTTCCAAAAGCACAGCTCGGTATTGGACCTACGATTGAGCATGGATTTTATTATGATTTCAAACTGCCGACACCACTCACGCCCGAGGATCTGCCGGAGATTGAAAAAAATATGCGTACAATCATCGCGCAGAATCTGTTGTTTGCCGGAGAAAAAATCACGCCGCAAAAAGCACGGACGCTTTTTGCGGACCAATCCTTCAAACTTGATTTGATAAAAGAATTCGCAAAAGAAAAAAAACAACTCACAATTTATCATACAGGCACTCCTATCCGCAACGAAAAACCTACAACCTACAACCTACAAACTACAACCTATTTTACCGATCTCTGCCGCGGCGGCCACGCCAAAAATACTTCAGAGATTAACCCCGATGCATTCAAACTCACCCATATCGCGGGCGCGTACTGGCGCGGCAGTGAAAAAAACCCCCAGCTCACGCGCATTTACGGCGTGGCGTTTGCGACCAAAGACGAATTGGAAAAACATCTTTGGCAGGAGGAAGAAGCAAAAAAACGCGATCATCGCGTACTCGGCGAACGGCTCCGACTTTTTACTTTTGCGCCCGAGGTAGGCCCCGGACTCCCGCTCTGGCTTCCGGCCGGCACAGCTCTGCGCGACGCGATTGAAGAACGCGCCAAAAAAATAGAGCGCGCGCATGGGTATCAGCGCGTCACCACCCCACACATTGCCAAAGAGGACCTGTTCCGTATGTCCGGACACATCCCCTACTACGCCGACAGCATGTACCCGCCGATGAAATTGGATGACGGCAATTATTATCTCAAAGCGATGAATTGCCCCCATACGCATATGATTTATCGGGCCGAGCCGCACAGCTATCGCGAGCTTCCGATCCGCTACGCAGAGTACGGCACGGTCTATCGCTATGAACTCTCCGGCACGCTTGCCGGACTCCTGCGCGTGCGCGGATTTACCCAGAATGACGCACACATTTATTGCCGCGAAGATCAAGTAGAAGAAGAATTTCTCAAAGTAATGAAATTGCACGAGTATTGGTACAAAAAAATATTCGGCATCACGGATTTTTATATGCGTCTATCCCTACCCGCCAAAGACAAGAAAAAATACGCGGGATTGCCCGCGGGATGGAAAAAATCAGTAGAACTCATCCGTAGCGCGATGCAAAAATCCGGATTGCCGTTTGTGGAAGCCGAAGGCGAGGCCGCATTTTACGGCCCCAAAGTTGATTTCCAAATCAAAAGCGCCATTGGCCGCGAAGAATCGGCATCCACTAACCAGCTTGATTTTCTTGCAACCGAGAGATTCAACCTCACCTACACTGATACTGACGGCAAACAAAAGCCGCTCTATGTCATCCACCGCGCCCCGCTCGGATCGCACGAGCGATTTATCGCGTTTCTCATTGAGCACTATGCGGGCGCGTTTCCCCTGTGGTTGGCGCCAGTGCAAGTTATAATTCTGACGGTCAATGAACGCGTCGCGGTGTACGCAGAAGAAATAAAACACGCGCTGGAAAAATCCGATATTCGCATCACGACCGATACCCGCAACGAATCCATCGGCAAAAAAATCCGCGAGGGAGAACTGCAGAAAATCCCCTATCTCATTATCATCGGCGACCGAGAAGCCGCCGCGCAGACCATTGCGGTACGCGAGCGCGGCGCTGGGGATAAAGGCGCTATGACACTTGCACAATTTCTTGCAATACTTGAAAAAGAAAAGGATGGAGCATAGACGCTTGTTGATACCGATAAATCATAGTATCATCAAATTATCTATGGCGTTTACCGAAGATATAAAACTTATCATTCTCTTTGGCTCCCGAGCGGCCGGGAAAACAGGGGCGCAGTCCGACACTGATATTGCGGCGCTTGCAGACCATCCATTGACCATTGAGGAAAAAGGACGGATAGCGGAAGAGGCAGGCCGCTTGCTTGGCATTTCCGAGGATACGATTGACACTATTGATATTTGGCACGCGCCGCCCCTGCTTCAACAAGAGATCGCGCAAAATGGAAAACTGCTCCACGGAGACGCTTTTGACTTCATCCGTTTCCGGGTGCTTGCGTGGAAACGATACCTTGATACCGCAAAGTTTCGGCGCGCGCGCGAACGCGCGCTCGCGCAACATTATGGCAAATGAATTGATATTCAAAAAACTGGAACAGATAAAAGAACTGCTGAACGAACTGGAGCGGCTGCTTCGCGCCCCGCGTGAAGAATTTGTGCGCGATTTGACGGCGATACGCGCCGCAGAGCGCAATTTTCAGCTCGCGGTTGATATTGCAAGCGACATCAATACGCAGATAGCGATTCAACGCGGAGGCAAAACGCCCGACACCTATCGCGAATCATTTTCTGCGCTGGAACGGGAAGGGATTCTCCCGCGCGAACTCGCGCGCCGACTTATGGACAGCGCCAAAGTAAGAAACATCCTTGTCCATGAATACGACTTTGAGGAGGACTACGAAAAATTCTATCATGCGGCGCAAGCAAGCGTCCCCGCATATCGTGATTATGCAAAAACGATTTATGAGTATGTCCGCAGTGTAGAAAACATTTGAAATCTGTGGATAACCCTCCCTTGCGCCATAGTTGGGGGGGTAAAATAATATAGGACTTATATGTTTGGTGTCATTCCCGTGAAAGCGGGAATCCAGAACCGATAACTATTGGATTCCAGATCAAGTCGGGAATGACAGAACAAAATACCGCTTTTGTCGTTTGGATTTTGTAATTTGTAATTTCATCGCATGGATCTCCTTGAGCAATTAAAACAGCAGAATCCCGAAAAGTTTCGGGAGCAG
>JBASTK010000167.1:0-10330 GCA_049274855.1 Candidatus Sungiibacteriota bacterium
CTTGAGAATGTCGGAATGTTTTTTGCTTTTTAATACAGAATTTGATATAGAGAAAAGAGTACTTTCTATTTGTTTGATTGATCATCCCGTGCAAGGAGATAATTTCGTAGCGGTGTATTGTCTCGCCATAAGGGGTGCGGTATAATGTATATATGGCATATGACATAATTATCCGTTCGGGATTGGTGCTGGATGGTACAGGAAAGCCGGCAATCGCACAGGATATTGCGATTGAAAACGGCAAAATTGCCGCTATGGGGACGCTTGACCGGGCTAAGGCAAAAACCGAAATCAATGCCGCCGGCAAATATGTAGCACCGGGTTTTATTGATATCACCAATCACTCGGATACGCATCCGACGATGTTTCGGGATCCGGCGATGGAAAGCATGATTATGCAGGGGGTGACGACGGTGATCGGCGGCAATTGCGGTGCGTCGTTGGCGCCTTTGGTGTCGGCTGATGCGATTCGCAGTGTTTCCAAATGGGCGGATTTCTCCCAGATCGGGATCAATTGGACGGGTGTGGATGAATTTCTGACAACGATTGATAAAATACGCCTCGGCGCGAATTTTGGGACACTGGTGGGGTATGGCACATTGCGGAGAGGAATTGTCGGTGATGCCGCCCGACCGTTATCATTGGAAGAGAAAGAAAAAATAATTCTCCTGCTTGGCCGCGCATTGGATCAAGGCGCATTTGGGTTTTCTCTTGGATTATCATACGGGCATGAGCGGGTTTCTACGACGGATGAGTTGATTGAGCTCGCGTCTCCACTCGCAGGCAAGCGCGGCATTTTGAAAGTGCATTTGCGAAGCGAAGGCGCTGAAATTATGGGTGCGATGAATGAAGCCATTCGTATCGGCCGCGAGGCGGGCGTTTCTATAATCATCAGTCATTTCAAGGTCATTGGCCGCCAATCATGGTCATATGCGCAAAAAGCGCTGGACTTGATCGCATACGCGCAGTCAACGGGCGTGAATATCTGGTTTGATGTGTCGCCGTATCGCACGACTGGATCCCCGCTGTATTTATTGATTCCGCCGTGGGCACGCAGAGGAGGATTTGCTGATCTCTTTGGGCGCATTGACAGTCAGGTGGAACGCAAAAGAATCGTGGAGGCGCTGGAGCGCGGTACCTTGCACTATGACAGGATCAGGGTGATCGCGGCAAAGCACGCCTCTATTGTCGGCAAGACACTTGCCAAGGTTGCCGAACAGATGGATATGCCGCCGGCAGAAGCACTACTTGAAATCGTGCGCGGCAACGAAGGCAGGGTGGAGATTATCGGCCGTACCATTTCAAGTAAAAATACTCTTGCCGCGATGAAGGATGCCAACTCTTTGATCGCGTCTGATGGTTTTGCTTTGTCGCAGGACGCGGTGAAGAGCGGAGATATGGCGCATCCGCGCTCTTTCGGCGCATTTCCGCATTTCTGGCATCGTATGGTCAATGATCTGAAGATTTTGAAACCTGAAGAGGCGATTGTAAAAATCACTGGCGCTCCGGCAACGATACTTGGTATTCAAGGGCGCGGAATTATTACTGCCGGCAATTTTGCCGATATTGTCATTTTTGATCCATTGCTTATCCGCGACCGCGCGACCTATACGAATCCCTATCGGTATCCGGCGGGCATAGAGTGGGTACTGGTGAACGGAAAAATAGTCGTGGAGCAGGGCAAGCACACCGGCGTGCGCGCCGGAGCAGTGATACGAAAATAAATGTTTCAAAATATATTTGAAAATATAAAAGCCGCTACGGTACAACTGTAGCGGCTTGTTCTATTGACGATATGCGACGAGCATACCGCACCTTAGGCAACGAAACTGATCGTAAAACCCTCTCCCGTCAGCCAACTTTCCAAGGTAATCCATTTTTCAGGATTCTGCCTCGCGTTGGTATAGTACGGTCGATGCCAATGGACGAAGCTTGGCTGATGCGCATTGCCACTCGTGCGATCAAAATCCTCCCCATTCCACTCCGTAACAAGCGACAGGAGGGCGTTGTGTTCACCGTAATCAGCACTATCCGCATACCGTCGGGCAAGGTTGATTAATGCAACGACCTTCGTTGCGGACTGTTCACTTATAAGTGACCCCTGATTTAGGTCGAAGTAGAAATACGGCTTGGTGTCGGTACGACCGACAACAATAAGACCCTGCTCTTTTGCTTCGGCTCTGAACGCTGCATAATCCATGACCCACCTCCGTTTGAGGGGCGAATTTAGGTAAAAACAACTGTACTGAATATAGCATAGTGGTCAAAATATGTCAATAGGCACTGATCTTTTACATATTCCCGTATTCCGTCATAATAAACGCATGATGCATGATATGTCTTTTGCTGGAAAACGGGTGTTGGTGATGGGGCTATTAAGTATTGAACACGGTATCGGGCATATTGAGTTATCCCCAGCCCCTCTTGACTTTTGATCGCATAGAGATATACTTATCATATACACGCTCCAGCCAGCCGAAAGGCCCGCTTGAGTTTTCCGTTTTTACTGGTACAATCAAAGGTATGGCAATCTTTCTATTTATTGATGGTGAAAACTTCAAGGGTAAGATTCGCTCGGTTTTCAAAGATGACGGAAAGCACAGACCCGAATGGCACACTTATGATTTTAACGGACTTCTCCATAAGGTACTTGACGGTATTATGATGGAGCGGCGCGTATTCTACTTTGCCCGCATCAAAGAGCATGCGGAAAGTAGGGAGAAATCACGACAACTCATTGAGGAACAGCGCTTGTTGAAAAATCATCTTGAACAACAGGGTTTTGATGTGGTGTTAAGCGGAAGAGTGCGCGGACAAGTAGAAGAGAGTAAAAGCGCAGGGAGGATATTGATATTTAGAGAAAAAGGCGTGGATGTCCGAATCGCCGTGGATATGATGCGTACGGCTTGCGATAAAAAAGCGGATACTATTATTTTAGGGAGCTCGGACTCGGATCTTCAGCCGGCCATCAAAGAGATCCGGGAGCGCGGCATTGCGTGCGTGTATTTGGGATTCGAGTCACAGCCAAACAAAGGCATTTCTTATACCACGAATCGGACGATTCTTATCCGAAATTCTGAAGTACTGGAGTATGAGAAAAGATTCTGACTTGAATAATAAAAGCACGATGAGTAATATGTCTTTTGCAGGCAAGCGGGTGTTGGTGATGGGGTTGGGACTGCATGGCGGGGGATTGGGGACCGTGGAGTTTTTGGCGCGCCGCGGCGCCGCAATCACGGTGACGGATTTGCGCACTGCGCGGGACCTCGCACCCACGCTTCGCGCTTTGAAGCATCTCAAAGGTATCCGCTATGTGCTGGGCGAGCATCGCACGGAGGACTTTCTCGCGGCTGATCTGATTATCAAAAATCCGGGCGTGCGGCGCGATTCGCCGTATCTGAAAGCCGCAGACGCGCGGGGAATCCCGATTACGAGCGATATGGGGATTTTTTTTGCGGCGTGCCCGGCGCGTATTATCGGCGTTACCGGCACGCGCGGCAAATCTACGACGACCTATCTTATTTGGAAATTATTAAAAACAAAGTTTGGAAGCAATGTGCACTATGGCGGCAATATCAGAAAGTCCGTGTTGACGCTTCTGCCAAAAGTTAAAAAAGGAGATATTGTCGTGTTGGAGCTCTCCAGTTTTCAATTACAAGATTTGGCGTATGAGAAAAAAAGCCCGACAATCGCGATCATCACCAATCTACTCCGCGATCACTTGAATTGGCATCGGGATATGCGAGAGTATGTGCAAGCAAAATCCGCTATTTTTCGGTTTCAGAAGCCGGGGGACGATTTATTTTTCAATATCGATGACGCTCGGCTTCGCCGTCTTACTGCGTCAACGCCTTCGCGCCTGCACGCCATCGCCGCGTCAGTCATTTTAGGACGCTATAAACATACCGACATTCTCAAGAATGTCGGTATGTCGGAAATAATTGACCGGAATCTTGGCGAGCATCATCGGTCGTCCGTGGCGCTCGCCATAGCGGTTGCTCGACATTTTGGCGTTTCCAATACCGCGATTACAAAAACCATTCGCGCGTATAAAGGCCTGCCGGCGCGCCAAGAACTTACCGCGATTATCCGCGGCGTGCGATTTATCAATGATACAACAGCGACGATCCCCGATGCCGCGATTGCCGCGATCCGTCGATTTCGCGTGCTGGCTGGCGAGAATCATAAATTGATTCTTATCGCCGGGGGATCTGATAAGAAACTTGATTTTCGCGTTATGTTGCGAGAAATAAAAATGCGCGTTGACGCAATAGTGCTTTTGCCCGGAAGCGCTACAGAAAGAATAAAAAATCATGAATTAGGAATTAAGCCGTACAATACCAAATCAATGGCGGAAGCTGTGGGTATCGCTTATGATAGGGCGAAAAGAGGCGATTATGTCGTATTGTCGCCGGGTGCTGCAAGTTTCGGATTGTTTCTAAATGAGTTTGACCGCGGCGATCAGTTTACGGATGCCGTGAGAAAATTATCACATAGCAAAAGATAATGCGCGTTATAGCCCATCCGGTTGATAAATCATTGCTTGCGATGACGCTGGCGCTTTTTGTATGCGGTATTTTAGTTCTCGGGTCGGCGTCTATGGCGCTTGCCTATAAAAATCTTGGATCAGTCAGCGGATATGCCGCGCGGCAACTGCTTATCGGTGGAGGAGTGGGACTTGCCGCTATGGCGATTACCTCACGCATACATTATCGGGTATGGCGCAAATTGGCACTCCCATTATTGCTTATTTCATTCGGGTGTTTAGCGCTCCTTTTTATGCCGCATTTCGGATTGTCATCCGGGGGCGCGACGCGATGGCTGAGAATTGGTTCATTAAGTTTTCAGCCGTCGGAGCTTTTGAAAATCTCTTTTATTATCTACCTTGCAAGCTGGCTTGACGCCCGACGCCGTGAAATCGCGAGCGTATCGTATGGCATGATCCCGTTTACGCTTATGATAAGTGTGGTCGCGGTATTTCTTGTTATGCAGAAGGATGTCGGCACGCTCTGTGTGGTTGTCGCCACCGCGATACTTCTTTATTTTTTCGGCGGCGGTAAAACATCACAGATTATTATACTTGTTCTCCTTGGTATCGCGGCTTTGTTGTTGTTGATACAGCTGGAACCGTATCGCGCCGCTCGTTTCGCGGTGTTTTTTAATCCCGCGACCGAGCCCCTTGGCGCAGGATATCAGATTAAGCAGGCATCGCTTGGCATCGGCTCCGGAGGATTTTGGGGTACGGGATTTGGGCGTAGCGTGCAAAAATATAACTATCTGCCGGAGCCAATGGGTGATTCTATATTCGCCGTATTCAGTGAGGAAATGGGGTTTTTGGGGGCAACAGCATTGCTTAGTTTCTTTTTTCTTTTCTATTTTAAATGCCTGCGGGTCGCGCGTAGTGCCCCGGATGTGTTTGGCAAGCTCTTGGCGGCGGGGATTGCAACTGGTATTATGAGTCAAGCGTTCATCAATATGGCGGCGATTTCAGGTCTTATACCGCTGACGGGCATCCCCTTGCCGTTTATTTCTTATGGCGGCACATCGCTTGCGATGACGCTGGCAAGCGTAGGGATTTTATTGAATATATCGAGATATAGTTAAATTCAAATGACAAAACCCAAATGACAAATCAATGACTCAAATCCAAATGACAAAAACGCTTTTGGATTTTGAACTTTGGATTTTATTTGACATTTGAGCTTTGATATTTTGACCTGATCTATGCGCATTCTTTTTGCCGGCGGAGGCACGGGCGGTCATTTTTTCCCTCTATTGGCGGTGATTCGTGAGATTAAGCGGGTCGCCGAAGATGATCGGATTCTGGATCTGGAGCTTTTTTATATGAGCCCCGATAATTTTGGCGCGCGCCTGCTTGATGAGGAGGAAGTGGTGCGTATCCGCGTACTCTCCGGCAAGTGGCGCCGTGCCGCGCCTCTCTTTGATGCGGCGCGGAATATGAGGGATGTCTTATTGCTTGCGGTCGGCGCGGTGCAGGCGGTGTGGAATATGTTTTTGATTATACCCGATATCGTATTTTCCAAAGGCGGGTATGGCGCCCTGCCCGCGGTACTCGCGGCAATACTTTTCCGAATCCCGATTATTATCCACGAATCAGACGCAATTCCCGGCAAAGTTAATCAATTCTCTGCGCGATTTGCGGCACGAATCGGCATCGCGTTTCCGGACGCGGCGAAATATTTTCCTGCCGGTAAAGTCGCACTCATCGGTATTCCGATTCGCAGGAGGATTCTCGGCGGACGGGCGGATGATGCTCGTGAGGCGTTCAACATATTCTCTGCGCTTCCGGTGATTGGCGTGATCGGCGCTTCACAGGGCGCGGTATCGCTCAATGACACGGCGCTTGGCGTTATAAAAGAACTTACCGAAAAATACGAAGTGGTGCATCAGACGGGCGAGAAAAATATCACGGAGGTGGAGGAGGAGGCAAGTGTGATTCTGGAGTTTCATCATAAAGAGCGGTATCGCGCCGTCGGGTTTTTGGACGAGACCGGTATGCGGGACTTTTACTCGGTGTGCAATCTCATCATCTCGCGCGCGGGCGCATCATCTATTTTTGAGATTGCGGCGCACGGCATTCCGGCCATCGTGGTACCATTGCCACACGCGGCACAGAATCATCAATGGGTAAATGCATACGCGTATGCCGCGGCAGGGGCCGCGGTGATTATGGAGGAGGTGAATCTCACGCCGCATATCCTGCTTGCTGAAATCAAGAAATTGATGGATGATGCGGAGAAGATGAAGAAGATGAGCGAGGCGGCGCGCGCGTTTGCCCGCACGGATTCTGCGGATCTCATCGCGAGGGAGATTTTGAAACTCGGGGTGCATTAATCGACTATATTGTCATTCCCGCGCAAGCGGGAATCCAGTATCATAGATACCGTGTGAGCTTTCTGGATTCCCAATCAAGTTGGGAATGACAAGGATGTGCGGATCCAAGATAAAAACGCACGCGGGTGGTGGTGCGGATCCGTTTTTCGGATCCGCTCCCCGCGTGCGACTAAATAGATATGCAGATATCATCTTCTCAAGGAACATTTTACTCCAGTTTCTTGACTAGAAACGGAAATTCTACTTCTACGAGTTCTCCGTCAGATTTCCGCTCTACCTTAATCTTGTCATCCTCAAGCATATGATTTACCACCCATTTAAGGACACTAAGAGCATGACGGATCACTTCGGCTCGCGAAGCTGCATTTAATTTTCTCCGAAGTAAATCCAATTCCTCAAGGGCTCCGCCGGAAAAATCTAACTGCACTCGATGAGTATTATTCACCGTACTCTCCGTCGACCCCATAGCTACCTCCTAGAGAGATCCCTACCACATTCGTCCATGAGTACTTATCTAATTATGCATACTCCTCTTAATATGTCAACTCCCCGTGTGAGATTTCCGCCCAGTCCGACCGGATACCTGCATATTGGCAATGTGCGTACCGCGCTTTTTAATTATTTGTTTGCGCGAAAACACGGCGGCGCAATTGTCCTGCGGATTGAGGATACGGATCGCGAGCGGTCAAAAAAAGAATATGAGGAGGATATTTTTGAGGCGTTGCGCTGGCTTGGGCTTGATATAGACGAGGGGCCGGAGCAGGGCGGGGACTATGTCCCGTATCGCCAGAGCGAGCGCACCCCGATTTACAAAAAGTATCTCGCGCAGTTACTTGCGGATGGCAAGGCGTTTTATTGTTTTCATTCAGAGGTTGAGCTTGAAGAAGAAGGCAAGATGCTTCTCGCCGCAAAACAGCCGCCAATCCATGCCTGCGAGTATCGCGATATAGGGATTGCGGAGGCAGAGGAACTGAAAAAATCAAAACCGGATAATATCATTCGTTTCAAAACTCCGCTCGAGCGCACGATTATATTTCCTGATCTGATCCGCGGAGATGTGTCATTTGCATCCGACCTCATCGGCGATTTTTCCATTGCCAAAAATATGGATGAGCCGCTGTATCATTTCGCAGTAGTCGTGGATGATTATGAGATGAAAATATCGCATATTATCCGCGGCGAAGATCATATTGCCAATACGCCCAAGCATATCCTGCTTGCCAAGGCGCTCGGGTTTCCTATTCCCGCATACGCGCATCTGCCGCTTATTCTCGGTACGGATCGTTCCAAGCTCTCCAAAAGACACGGCGCCATGGCATTGAGGGATTTCCGGCAAGCCGGGTATTTGCCCGAGGCGTTAATCAACTTTCTTGCCCTGCTCGGATGGAATCCGGGCCGCCCGCCAACGGCGGGCGAGCCTCGTCCCAAAGGGGCGGGCGGGGATCAGGAGATATTTTCTAAAGAAGAATTGGTGCAAGAGTTTTCGCTGGAAAAAGTCCAGAAATCCGGCGCGGTGTTTGATGTCGCCAAACTTGACTGGATGAACGGCGAATATATCCGCAGAAAATCCCTCAAAGAACTAACGCAACTTTGCAAGCCGTATCTCGAAGATTTTTTTGCGTCCTCCGTATCCTCACGACATTCCAACATTCTCAAGAATGTTGGAATGTCCAATGGACGAATACACGATGACTATTTAGAAAAAATCGTGGCGTTGGAACAGCCGCGGCTCAAGAAGTTGTCCGAGATAGGGGAGCGGGCGGAGTTTTTTTTCAGAACGCCGGAATATGATAAAGAATTATTACGGTGGAAGCATATGACGGATGCGGATCTCGCCGCATCGTTGGCGCGGTCTGAAGGGATCCTTTCCCAACTTGGAAACTCGGTTTCCAAGTTGGGTATCGAGGAGATATTTTTTGAGACAATAGGGGAGGGGGATAAGGGCGCGATATTGTGGCCTTTGCGCGTGGCGTTGAGCGGCAGAAAAGCATCTCCTGGGCCGTTTGAGATAATGGAGATTTTGGGAATTGAAGAATCGCTTGCGCGCATCCGCGCGGCAAAAGAGAAATTGAATACTATTGAGGCTAAGCCTCAATAGTATTACTATATGCTTTTATTATGTCGGCAGTGGAGAATTCTTTTTTTTATCGCGGTGATTGGCGCCGTGGTTTTTTTGCGCGTGCCATTGTTGATGAGCGCACGCGCCGAGACGCTGGATGATTTGAAACAGGCGATTGAGACGAAAAATCAGGAGATTAAAAAACTTGAAGATGAAGCCGCAAAATTCCGTTCTGAAATCGCGTCGCGCCAGACGCAAGCAAAAACATTGTCCGGGGAACTTACACGGATTGATACCGCGATTGCGCGTCTGCGCAAAGAGGTTGCGGTCACGCAACAGCGGATTAATGGGAAACAGCTTGAGATAAAAAGATTTGCCGTTGATATCAGCAATAAACAGCAGTCAATTGAAAAAATCCAGCATGGGCTTGGCATAATGATACGGGGGCTTTTTGAAAATGACAGAGAAGAGCTTTTTGCTATCGTGCTCAAGTACGGACGGCTCTCTGATTTTCTGCGGCAGATTGATGAGGCCGCCCAATTGCAGGGACGGATGCTTGGCGTAATCACGACCCTGAAAGATTTGCGCGTTGAACTGCAGGTGCAGAAGACCGATGCGGAGAAAAAGCAGGCGGAATTAAAAAATCTCCAGCAAGCGCTTACTGGCCAGCGCGCGGTGCAAGATGAACAGAAAAAATCACGAAGTGATCTGCTGGTACTTACCAAAAATCAGGAAAAGCAGTACCAGAAGATGTTGCAGGAAAGCGAGGCAAAACGCGCCGCGCTTGAAAATGAAATACGGGATATTGAAGAGAAAATTAAAATAACTATTGATTCGTCTCTGCTTCCTTCGCGCGGCAGGGGAGTGCTGGCGTGGCCACTGCCTCATCTCGTGCTGGGTACCTGCCGCACCACACTCAAACAGGACGCAATCACTAATTGCATCACGCAATATTTTGGCAATACTGCTTTTGCCGCCGCAGGCGCGTATAGCGGGAAGGGGCATAATGGTATGGATTTTCGCGCGGACATTGGTACGCCGGTGCTTGCGGCTGATGGGGGGATTATCACAGCAGTCGGTGATACGGACGAAGGGTGCCGCCGCGCGTCTTACGGCAAATGGATTTTGATGAGGCACGCCAATAACCTCTCTACCTTGTATACGCATCTCTCGGCGATCGGGGTCTCTGCTGGGCAGCAGGTGAGCCGCGGCGGCAGTATCGGGTATTCAGGCATGACTGGTTACGCAACCGGACCGCATTTGCATTTTACGGTGTTTGCAACGCAGGGCGTGCAGGTCCAAGATATCCGTTCGCGCGTATGCGGCCGCATGATGACGCTCCCAGTCGCCTCACTCAACAGCTACCTCAACCCGCTTGATTATTTATAAAGAAAAACATTCCAACATTCTCAAGAA
>JBASTK010000168.1:0-3978 GCA_049274855.1 Candidatus Sungiibacteriota bacterium
GCGGCAATACCAATATTGCCATTGCCTGTTAAGCTCCCCTGAATTGCGTTCGTATTGACCTGTGATGTTGTAAGTTGCCCGTCGACCGTGATGACACTGCCGCTTTCGCTCATAATTGAATCCACGAGCGTATTCGCTCCCGATGCTTTTGCGATCCTCCCTACGGTGCCATCGCCCTGAATTGGACCAAACGCCGCAAACGCTTGCCTGATAAATGTCGGAAGCTGGCTTGCGCCGATCCGCGGAGCCGCGACCATCACGCCCAAGAGCAAGACCAGCGCGACATTGAGATAAAAAAGCCGGTTCTTGAAAAGATTTTTTATGCGCATAAATTTGAAAATTAGAGATTTAAGAATACTTAAGATCGTGGGACTTACGCGATTCCCCTGTATTGTCATTCCCGACTTGATCGGGAATCCAGTAGGTATCTGTTCTGGATTCCCGCTTTCGCGGGAATGACACCAAACGCGTAGGTCATAGATAGATTCTCTCAAGTATAACGCACTTGGCGAAGAATTGACAATACACTTATCCACAGAATATTCCGCTGCAGAAGTTGCGGCTCGTTGAGCGCATATTACTCGCGGGACATTGTCCCGAATATACCGTCATTATCATCAGCGAACGAGAGATGATTCTTCAAGGAATTTTTTTACCGCGTCTATGAAGGCAAGAAGCTTTTGTTGCATTATTTTCTTCCGAGGAGCTTTCTAAACTCTATAATTGAGATTTTCGCCTGCCGCACTGCCGCAGGATCGCGCGCATGAGCCAGACGGGAAGCGGGGCACTGTGTTGCGGAACAGTTGTCTGGCGTGTTGCATCCACAGGATGCTGGAGCCGAACATGAGAACCGCTCTGTCGGATGATACGAAAACCAGCATTGAGCAAAGCGGCGATCACCTGCGGCGATTTTAAAGAGGGAAGCAGTCCCATTATGCAGGTATCAATACGCGCGATTTTGGGATGCGGCTGGCGACACGTCCCGTATCGTCAACAATGAGCTTTTTTTCATGAATGAGACAATCACAATGAAGTTCAATCGCGTCTCTGACCATCTGTTTTGCGTCCGCCAAAGAAGTGCCAAATGTCGCCACTTCAGGAAAATCCGGCGCGTCTGCCAGGTAGGCGCGGCTTTTTTCATCTCGCCATATCCTGGCGCGATAATGCCCGTGTTTCGTACGAATAATAAATTGTTTTTTGTGTGGTGCCATATTTTTATTATATCTTTCTTTGCATCTGTCAACAACACCTATTTATCCACAATAGATGACTCTTCAAGAAACTTTTTTGCGGCATCTATGAATTTTTTGATGGAGGGATCGCTTCTTGTTATGGAATCTGCTCCTTCCTGTCGATGTTCTCCTCTAAAAACCGCTTTGCCGATTCAATGAATTGCCGCATATACGGCTCGCTGATTTTAGCAAAATCAGAAAGACGCTTCCATTTGATGTCAAGGTATTCATGCGCCAGCACATTGCGCAATCTGACCCACTGATCAAATTTCTCTCCGAAGTCATCGGATGCGTCGCCCATGCGCACCGCGCGGCGCACAATCTCACGATATGTCGGGGGGATAAGGCGTTTTTGGCTGCCCAGTAAAACCTTTCCTGCATCAATCACCGCATTCACCATATTTTCAAGCCATCGTTCAATTTCATTTCGTTTGCGTGGATCTTCTTCGTACTCATCTCTAGAAAAACTGCGATATACCGGGTAGAGCGTGGCCTGTTCTTCGAGAAAGTCTATGAGTCGTTCCAGCCGTTCGCGATCTTGTGGCAAGAGCGAGCGTGAACGCTGGACAATCTCGTGATACTCGCGGGCAAATATCCGATAGTCCTCCGCGAGTTTGCTGATCAGGAGCATAAAACGAAGCCAGAGCGCCCGGTCTTTCATCACGAGTGCCTCGCCGCGAATGGCCGTATCCGCAATGCTTGCAGGAGCGCGATTAAGAATGACCAAATCTACATTATCGGTCTCCAGCATCGTAGTGAGATCCGCCCAGATTCGATGTTCTTCCGGATACTCCCGATCGGTACATTCAAATTCGAATTCATCCGTTTGCGGCGTGAAATAAACCCCGATATCCCAATCCGAACTCGTATGCACGCGACTCTTGGCCCGCGAACCGAAAAGAAACGCCATGACGACATCATCGCGTTTCGAAAAATATTCTTTCAGCGCCTGTATGCTTTGCTCATTATCCATAAATTCTAGGACTTATGCACTTCGCATTTTTCTGTCATCCTCGCGTGTGCGGGGATCCAGTTTTAAGCCATTTTTGTGCTCTGGATTCCCGTCCCCCGTTTTCACGAGGACAAGCTTCACGGGAATGACATAAAGATAAAGGGATACATCGGATACATCAAGGAGTAGATAACGCACGCGGTAGCGGAAACGGAAAGAGCCCACCAGAAGTGATGCTGGAGACGCACCCCTGCTTGATTGAAACATCGGCAATGGAGACACACAGAGAACTATCTTTTTTTATTTGCGCCACCGCATTGACGCAACCGTCATGCGAGAAAAACGCATTGGAAGCCGTAATGTTGCGGCAGAAAGAAATATCGCCTTTTTGTTGTGCCGTTGTCTGCCAGCAGCTGTTTCGAGAATCTGCCGGTTCTTTTGTGCAGTCATTAGATATGACAGGAGATGATGCGGCAACAGATACCTTCATCTTCGCCGTATATGTTCCTGCGGAATCGGTATAAGAAGCGGTAATAACTACATCCCCCGCAGACAAACCCCGTATTGTCGCACTATTATTGTTATTGAGCGCCACGGGACACATCCGAGGCGGAGCGCAGACATCTTGATTTGCTTGCTGATCCACGACCACAATGAACGGTTTGTCTACGGCAAACGATGCGTTCACATTTTTAAGCGACTGGATGCACGCCATACCCGCCGGACACGGCGATTGGAACAATGCTTGGACGGAAACCGTCTCGCCCACTTTCATTTGGGCGCTTGACGGCTCAATATACAAAGACCCTGACGCGCTCGGAGCGCCAGAAGCGCCGATCACCCTAATCGCCATTGTCGCCGCGAATGAATCCGCGCCGTTGGTATATGTCGCGCTGATCGTCGCTGTTCCCGGAGATACGCCGCGCACCGTATAGCTGGAAATCGCAACAGTGCACATCCGGGGCGGATCACATACTTTGTCTTTCTCAACTATTACTGCGGCAATGTTTGGATTATCAGAAATAAATGATGCTTGCACCTCGTACGGCGCGCGCTCTGCGATCTCGCACGGATATATGGCATTCAGACATGCGGGACGGGGTGGGGTGAATATTGCGCGCACCGCGACGCGCTCACCGACCGTGAGCGTCGCAGACAAAGGATCGAGCGATAGAGAGCCGCGGGGAGAAATGTCTGTTGGAATCGGAGGCGGTATCCCTACCCCCAGAGAGCCCACGGAAGAAGTGTTTGTCGGAATTGGAGACGATATCCCTATCGGAGGCGGTATCCCTATTCCCGCCCCGCCTAAAATCCGGTTTGCCGCCGCGCGAGAGAGCGGCCCGAAATAGCCGGTGGGCTTGAGATTATTAACTTTCTGAAATGCCTGAACCGCTTTTTTGGTAAGAATAAAGAAATTGCCACTGATGGTGTTGTTATAGAATCCCTGATCCGTCAAAAACTCTTGAAGATTGGAAACATCCGCGTCATTGCGGAGACCGAAGTATAAATCACGATCAAATGAGGCCGGCGCTTGCGACCCTTCATCTCCGGATTCTCCGCCCGTTGAATTTGAGACGGGCGTACGTCCCGGAAACGCTCCGGCGTTTAGTGCGCTATTACTATTACTCGTTGCGCTATTCGAAACGGAATACGGAGGATTTGCCGGCAATGTCACCGAAGAAGATAGCGCCCCTCCTTGCGAGGACGCATTTGTCTGGCGCAATCCGTCAATCTGCGCCTGAAGTACGGCGACATTCGCGGTTAATTGCTTAATCAACGCTTGATGATCCGCGC
>JBASTK010000169.1:0-7942 GCA_049274855.1 Candidatus Sungiibacteriota bacterium
GTTTTGACGCCATATAGCGGTTTAGCAAACCGCCGCACTAGGCCTCTATGCGACCCCTCCATAATTCATAGCATAGGCGTCTTGGGGTATTTTTTCAATAGTGCGATACACCACGGCTGTATAGCCGTGGTGTTATCTACAAGATGGCGATAATTTTGCTTATGGCGGGTTATTTCTTGGATAGTTTTTTGGGGAGGTGCTCTGCCGCGTCTTCTTGCGTAATAAGGTCGTTGGTCAGCAGGGACAGGACGGATTGTTGCATGGTCTGCATTCCTTCCTGCGCGCCGGTCTCAATCACGGAAAGGATTTGATGGATTTTATTATCGCGGATCAGATTTGCCGCCGCGGTGTTGTTAAAAAGAATCTCGTATGCGGCGATGCGACCTTTTTCGTCTTTGCGTTTGAAAAGTTTCTGCCAGACGACTGCGCGCAATGACTCCGCGAGTTCAGAGCGAATTTGATTTTGCCGTTCTCCCGGAAATACATTGACAATGCGGTCAATGGTCTGCGCGGCCCCGCTCGTGTGGAGGGTTGCAAAAACCAAATGCCCGGTTTCTGCCGCGGTAATCGCGAGTGAAATGGTTTCCATATCGCGCATTTCACCCACGAGGATGACATCGGGGTCTTCGCGCAGAGCCGCGCGCAGGGCGCTCTGGAAACTCTCGGTATGGGTGTGCACTTCGCGCTGGTCCACCACTGATTTATTATTCTCGTACACGAATTCAATGGGGTCTTCAATGGTGATAATGTGCGCGTCGGTATGGAGGTTGATATCATTGAGCAGGGCGGCAAGCGTCGTTGATTTGCCCAATCCCGTCGGCCCAGTCACCAAGACAAGGCCGTTAGGCAATGCAGGGATTTTCTTGAACGCCTCCGGAAGCCCCAATTCCTCCATAGTCGGGATTTTAGAAGGAATGAGGCGGAAGACGCCGCCGATTCCGTTTCTCTGCATGAATACATTTACTCGGAGACGGGCAACCGCAGGCACTTCAACCGAAAAGTCAATGTCCTTTTTCTGTTTGAATTCCTCAATCTGGGCTTCGGTCATGGCCTCAAAAAGATAGGTGCTTGCTGCATCATCCGTGAGGAGTGGGTGATCGTCTATGATGACGAGATCGCCGCTGATCCGCATGATTGGCTTGCTGTTCGTGGTGATATAGATATCGGATGCCTTGCGATCCACTGCTTCTTTAAATATTTTTTCAAGCTTCATAATAATATAGGTTAGGGATTATTTTTAATCTCTCTTATCTTATCTATATTGTAATAGCGTTTCTGCTTTTACTCAAGAGGGGAGCGTGATATAATGTTGGTATGATTACTTTTGTATATTCCGCCGCGCAAAAGACCGGGGCGATTGTCAAAGGGGAAAAGGATGCGGAGAATGAAAAAACGCTTGCCGTACTCCTCAAACAGGAAGGACTGCTTTTACTGCAGGTGGAGGATCGCGGTCCAAAAAGCAGGTTTGGCATTATCCATCTGGACATAGGAGAGCTGATAGCGCGGGTGCGGCCTATTAGTATAGTGGACAAAATGCTGTTTACGCGCAACCTCTCGGTTATGGTGAATGCGGGACTTTCGCTGACCAGGGCGCTGGACGCTTTGGCGCAAGAGACGACCAATCCAAAATTTAGAAAGGCAATTGAAGACATCCATACATCGGTTACTGCGGGAAAATCGTTTTCCGAGTCACTGCGCGCGCACACGGCGGTATTCGGAGCGCTGTTTAGTAATATGGTAGAGATGGGAGAGACCACCGGCAAACTTTCGCTCGTCCTGAAACTTCTTGCCAATCAAATGCAAAAAGATAATACCCTGCGAAAACGGGTAAAGGGAGCGATGATGTATCCTGCGGTTATTCTTATCGCGCTTTTTGGCATCGGCGCCATGATGATGATTTATGTAGTTCCGACGCTGACCAAGACCCTTGAGGAGCTCGGCGCCGAACTTCCCATTACGACGAGGGCGATTATCGCCATTAGTAATTTTATGGTCGCTTACGCATTGGCACTTCCCCTCATTGCCGCAGGGGTTGTTATTGGATTTTGGCGGCTCTTGAAGACAAAATATGGGAAGGAATTTTTTGATCTTTTTGTTCTCAAACTTCCTGTTCTCGGACCGCTCATCCAGAAATTTAATGCCGCCCGTTTCTGCAGGACGCTCTCGTATATGGTGATGTCCGGGGTGCCTATTGTCCGTTCGCTCGACATCACCGCATCGGTACTCGGCAATACGCTTTTCAGGCATGCCATTGAGGAGGCGGCGCGGGGGATTCAGACCGGAAAGCAGTTGCACGAGATACTTGCGGTCCATCCAAAAATTTTTCGCCATATCGTGATTCAAATGATTGAAGTGGGGGAAGAAACGGGGAAACTCTCCGAAATGCTCCTGCGCCTCGCTGTTTTCTTTGAAGAAGATGTTGCTAACACGACAAAAAATATGTCCACGATTATTGAGCCGATACTGATGGTTGTCATTGGCATCATCGTAGGGCTTTTTGCGGTCTCTATGCTCCAGCCGATTTATACAAGTTTGGGGAATGTTTGAAAATGCAAAAATCAAAAATCAAAAATCAAAACGATAAAGTAAAATCTAAAAATTATCCCGTAGCGGCGGGACGTCGCAATTTTGCATTTTGCATTTTGCATTTTGATTTTCAAAAGGGGTTTACACTGATTGAATTAGTCATCGTGGTCGGCATCATGGCGCTCGTCGGCACACTTGCGTTTGTCTCGTTCGCGACATCGCGCCGCGTGCGTTATGTCGCGGTGAGCGGACAGAATGCGCTTTCGGTATTGCATACTGCCCAAGCCCGCGCTGTTGCGGGGGAGGACGGCGCTCCGTGGGGTGTGCGGCTGGAGCCGGCGCGGTTTATTATTTTTTCTGGCGCTTCTTTTTTCGGTGCCTTAACCACGACGGTTTATACGCTTCCAGCGACGGTAGAGATAGCCAATATCGTGCTTGCGGGTGGTGGGCAGGAGGTTGTCTTCCATCGGCTTGATGGTAGGACGAATCAGTTGGGAACTTTTGATGTGCGGGCTATTGGATCTGCAAGCCAGATTTTCTCAGTGACGATAGATTCATCGGGGCGCGCGTACCAGACGGGTACAGCGCCTGCTACAAGCGGGACGCGCGTGATAGACGCGCGGCATCGCAATTTTGCGCTCGACTGGACGATAAAAAATGCGACGACGATGGAGTTGATATGGAGTGATCCGCCGAATCCCGATGTCATTGTGCCGGTTGCGATGGCGCCTGCGGCTCCGCGTACGAGTTTTGATTGGTCGGTGACCACAGCAGTCGGGGGTCAGAATCAGGTTTTGCGGATTCACGCGCTTGCCATTACTGATACGAACACGACGCTATCGGTGGATCGCGACTGCGGATATAATAATAAGAGAATGACGATTACGATTGATACGAAGACGATCGCGACTTATGAGACGGATTGCGCGACTATCACCGTCGGCACATTCGGCGGCGCCATGACAGAACCATAAAAATCACAATGTCCCAATACCGATCGCAAAAAAATATACAATGCCTCAATGCCAAAAAATATTTTGGTGATTGGGATTTTGGATTTGATTTGTCATTTGGATTTTGGCATTGGACATTCCATAAAGCGGGGTTTGGTTTGATTGAAATTGTAGTTGCCGTTGCTATGGCAACGGTAGCGCTCGTTGGATTTTTGCAGGTCGGCGTGGCGGCATTGCGTTTATTGAAGGCCGAGAAAACAAATCTGGAGGCGACACTACTTGCCCGTGAAGGACTGGAGGCCGCGCGTTCGGTGCGGGATGAAGCATGGGCGAATATCGCGTCGCTTACTGACGGATCAAGTCCGTCTCCTCGCTATTATCCGGTGATACAAAATGGCAAATGGGTTTTGTCGTTGACATCCCCCGGGCTTATCAATGGCGCGTATGATCGTTTTATTCAGGTTGAGAAAGTAAATCGTGATTCAATATCAAGTAAGATTGTTGCCAGCGGCGGCGCGGATGATATAGGCACGCGCAAGGTTGCCGCGCATGTTGTTTCTCCGGCAGGGGATGTCGCGGTTGCAACATATCTTACCAATTTTCAATCATATCTATCATTGCCGAGTGATGCGGTCGCGGTCTCGTATGCGGGTGCGGCGACTGACGGAGCAATATCTGGTTTTAGTTTTCCGTCGCAAAATGCGGGCGATGGTGATCCCGGGCAGTCGTTTACGCTCGGAGCGACTACGCAAGTGACGCGGCTGGCGCTGTATCTGCGCCGTGCGAATGCCGTGCCGTCTGATGTATACGCGGAATTGCGCACCGCGCCGACAGGTGCGGTACTGGGTACTTCGCAAATTATCGGGGGAGCGACTATTGAGACGACGAGTCCTGCATGGGTTGATTTTCGGTTCGCGCCTGCGGTGTCGCTTGCGGCAGGGGCTTATTATGTCCGCTTGCGAAGTGTGCCGGATTCTACCGTTGCGGGCTCCGGTTCTGCGGGGTCTATTTATTGGCAATATACATTACAGAATCCGTCTGGTCCGTACATAGGCGGGGTCGCGCGCAAAGCAATCGGCCGCCTTGGCAATCCCGCTGATCAGGGACAGCAATTGGATGCGTATGATTTCGGATTCAAAGTTTATGGGCTACAATAAGAAAAACGGATTTAGTTTGGTTGAAATTGTGGTGTATGTCGGTCTGCTCGGTATGGCGGCGGTATTTATGGTGAATTCATTTATACAGATTGCGAATGTTAATGCTCGCGCGCGCGCTGAGCGCGAAGTACTTGCCAATGCCCGCGCGACATTGCAATCCGTTACCGATGCGATTGCATCCGCACGGGCGGTGTACAGCCCGACCTCGCGCTTCAATAGCGATGCTGGCCAGTTGTCGCTTGCGACTACGGCGACATTTGCGCCCGGAGAGACTGGGGCGTATGTTGATTTTTGGGTTGATGGGGGCAGGATTTTTGAGCGTATTGAAGGGCAAGGGAATATTGCGCTTTCGGCGGCGACCGTGCGAGTGAGTGAGTTTCGTGTAGAGCGGATTATGCAGTCACTGGGGCGAGAGGCGGTAAAGGCGACAATCCGCGTGGATGCGGCGTCAGTGAAATTTCCGGCGTCTGTCACACTCAACGCAACAACGGCATTGCGGGGAAACTACTAATGAGGATAAAAATAAAAAGATAAAAATGTGGGACAAAAGTAAGGAAGCAGAAAGTAAAAATAAAAAGTGTTGTATACTGCATAAATATCTATGAAATCAAGTAAAACAATAATCGCATACATTGACGGAGCGAACTTGCACAAAAGTGTGAGCTCATCGGGGTGGAAATTGGATTATCCGCGCTTTAGGATTTGGCTATCACACAGGTACGGTGTCGGATTAGCATATATTTTTATCGGATTGATACCAAAGCATAAAGATCTCTATACCTATTTAAGTAAATCCGGATTCACACTCATTTATAAAGAAGTTGTGTATGGCGATGATGGACGAGCAAAGGGAAACTGTGATGCCGATCTTATTACCCAGGCAATGCGAGATTCATATGAAGGGACGGCGTCGCAGTCAGTCCTTGTTACGAGTGATGGCGATTATACGCCATTGGTAAAGTTTTTGACGGAAAAAAATCGATTGAAGGCGGTGCTTTCTCCGGCTCCGATAAATAAATGCTCAATTCTTCTGAAGCGAACTGGCGCGCACATTGTATATCTTGAAGACAAAAAAGGACTTATTGAAGCCAAAAATGAAAAAGCCCCCGGCGGGAACGCATCCTCGCAAGGGTCTTTTTCGTAGGAATGTTGCCAGTATACCAAGCCGTTGGTAAAAGTCAATAGGTCTTATCCCCAAGCATTAAAATCTTATGAAAACCAAAACCAAATATCCCCGCGTCATAAAAAGCCCGGCCAAGCCCCAGAGCAGTATCCGGAAGGGGAGGAGTAAATTATGACCTTGCCAACAAAAAAAATAGGAGGGGTTTGTGAAATAAACATGGGGCAATCTCCGGTTTCTTCAACATATCAAGAAAAAATCGGACTGCCGTTTTATAAAGGTAAAAAGATAAAGGATAAAAATCCTGCATTTTTATCCTTTATCTTTTTACCTTTATCTTTGCAAAGCGGCTACGCCGCGCTGACCGCGGTTTTACTGATTATTTTTTCCTCGCTTGCTATTATCGGCGGTCTTGCATTTTTTGCCACGCAAGAGGCCGGGGTGAATCGCGTGTATGCGCGATCTGTTATCGCGCGCGCGGTGGCTGAAGCAGGCATTGAAGACGCAACTTATCGTATCCTTGCGGGTAAGCAGGTCGGTGCGAGCGAGACGCTTGCCGTGGGGAGTGATAGCACGACGGTATCGGTTGCCACGGTCGGCAACCAGCGCACGATTCGCTCCGCGGGTGTTCGCGCCAATGTCCAACAGAGCATAGAAACGCGCGTGAATGTCACGACCGATGCGGCGAGTTTTTATTACGGGGTTCAAGTGGGGGATGGCGGGATGACTATGGGCAATGGCGCCGAGGTGCTGGGCAATGTTTATTCCAATAGCAGTATCAGCGGCGGGACAATTACGGGAGATGCAACAGTCGCTGGCGGCATTACCACAGAGCCCCAATTGCAGTGGGCGACACATAATGCGGATCAGTTTTTTGCGACTGCGCCGGCCAATCGCGATATCGCGCAGTCCTTTACGGCCCCGACAGGCGGGCCGCTCAATAAGGTCTCGGTATATTTGGCAAAAGTCGGGACTCCCGCGTCCAATATCACTTTGCGGATTACGCGCGACAGCAGCGGCAAGCCGGATAGGAATGGAGAGCTTGCCAATGGGACAATCGCGCTTTCGTCAGTCGGGACGACGGCGTCATGGATTGATGTATCACTCGCAAGCCCGCCGATACTCACGAATGGCACGAAGTATTGGATCGTACTTGATTACGGGGCTAACTCCGCGACGAATTATTGGAATTGGCGTAAGGACGCGACCGACGGTTATGCGGATAATACCGGACGGTACGCGGATAATTGGAGTTCCGCTTCGGCGGCGTGGGTGAATGTCGGGGGCGATTTGTCGTTCCGCGTCTGGGTGGGCGGGGTTAATACCCGGATTGCGGATGCTACGATCGGCGGCACCGGCCGTGCCAATCTTTTCGTGAATGATACTATCGGAGGATCCGCGTGTCCCAACGTCAACTGTATTGTAGAAAATCCGCCGCGTCAGGAGATGCCGATTTCTGATGGCGTGATACAAGATTGGAAGAATGATGCGGCGGCAGGAGGAATATGCGGTATCGCGGATGGTTGCGATTCAGGAGGAAATTATAAACTTACCAATAATGCTACCGGAGTCCTCGGCACCAAGAAAATTACCGGAAAACTCGAGATTGATAATGGCGCTGTACTCACAGTAACCGGCACGCTCTGGATAATGGGAGATTTTATTCTTTCCAATCCATTTTCTGTGGTGAAATTGGCTTCTTCTTATGGGAGTTTGTCTGGTGTTATCATCACTGATAGTAAATTTATTACGGCAAAAGGGTCGTTATCGGGATCGGGAAATCCTGCGAGCCATGTTATGGTTGTCGCCGCAAAGGACGCAATTGGCGAGGAAATTATTACTGCTGACAATAATTCCAGCGGTGTTATCTATTACGCTCCAAAAGGACGCATTAAGTTTTCCAATAACGCTTTTGCCAAGGAAGCAACGGCATACGGTATGACGCTTGATAACAATGCAATAATTACCTACGACTCCGGGCTTGCGGATGTCCAATTTTCCTCCGGCCCGTCCGGAGGATATGCGATTGAATATTGGAAACAGGTGCCATAGAAATTGTCCAAAAAGCCCCCGTAGGCGTCATTGCGAGGAGCGAAGCGACGCGGTAATCTCGTGTTTGAGCGTAAAAATCGCCAAGATCGCCACGCTTCGCTCGCGATGACAGCCCTTTTTGGACAGTTTCTTAG
>JBASTK010000170.1:0-1885 GCA_049274855.1 Candidatus Sungiibacteriota bacterium
CCTTTCTTGTCCCAATTGCGGAGGGTGAGGGTGGTAACACCGAGAATGCGGGATGCTTCTTTGATGCTGAGATACTTGTGTTCCATAAGATAAAAGTGTGAAAATAGGGCGGTTTGAAATTCTGTCAAGTCCTTTTGCGATGCTAAAAAGAATGACTCTTTTTTCTTGGCTTGATACAATCTCTATAATAAACCTATATAAACCTTACTAATAGTATGTCTCTTTTTATCAACCTTTAATAACTTATCACAAACATTATTATCCTTTGTGCTACTCCCCTGTTTAGTATGGATGATAGGAGGGGTTTCTTCAATATAAAGTTATCCACAGGGAATATCGGTAAAAAATCATACATCGTCCGTATAATAGAGATAAGCAAAAGATAACGATATTTATTAATCCGATACGATATTGGATTGAAGATATTTAAGCCGTTATTGTCTATCAAAACTTATCGGATGACTGATTGGGAAAAACAAAATTATATCTCTTTGGCAAGAGCCGCGGATGGAACTCCCTACTCGCAGGAGTATTTGTCGTTGCTGGTGCGCAAGGGAAAAATTGATGCCAAAAAATTTGGACGCAATTGGTACACGACGAAGGCATCAGTGCATGAGTACTTACATCGTCAACAAGAATCGGCTTTGAAAAAAGCCAATTTTGTGAAAGATTTTGAGTTGTCGCAGAGTGATGATATTGGAAATACGAAGAGTTATCGCGTATCCAATAGTATATCGGATGAGAATATATCGGATAGCGCATTGGATCGGAAAGAAGTACCGAGGTATTCGGATATCAAGAAGGGAAACGATTTTATGGCTACGCTCGCGCGATTCGCGCGGCATGCGGGTACCGAGGGTATTTTGATCGGCGGGGTACTCATCGGGTCTCTTGCGATGGGAGCGGTCGGAATGAATATCGCGCAAGAAGCCGCAATGAATGGAGGCGGATATGTAGCATCATTACGGGAAAAAAGTTTGCTGGATATCGCGCAATCCATTGACCGCTATGACGGCGGATTATTTTTGGATGCGCAAAACGCCGTGATTGCGGGGTGGCAAAAATCAAACCGTGACTTCTCCGAATTCGCCGCTCTTGCGGAGCAAGAAATAAATCTTGGCAATCGCATCGCTAATTTCTTTGCTCCTCTACAAAATATATCAGCGCGTCTTGTCGGTTCAATCGCTGATTTTTTCCGTTTGCCGTCTCCAGCTCCCGCGGTCGTGAAAAAGAATTTCATTCCTCCGGCTATTCCAACGCTACTCATTACTGCTCAACCCGTCTCTGCGCCATCACTCTCTCCTGTATCCTCGCGCTCAATCCCTCCTGCCAATCAAATCACTGAAGTCCGCCAGATAATCGAAACCCGCGAGGTCATCATCCCCGCGGATTTTGCACTCGTCAAATCAGATGTCCTCGCATCTGTTCATCAGCTCAATGCGGATATTCGCGCGTATGTCGCGCGTCAAATATCCGGACTTTCTTCATCTGTATCCTCCGCTTCATCGCAAGCCGCATCAGGGATTCAGATGGTGAGTATAAGCCAAGACATTGATAACCTCACTTCCCCCACCATTCAAAAAGGATTCACGCTCTCCTCCGGTGACTTTGCCATCACCAAAGGAAATATCACCATCGCAGTAGGCAATATCACCGCAGACACTATCAGCGCGAGAAACAATATTGGCGCAGATGGAGACATCTCTATTGCCGGCGGTGATCTCATCTTTGGCAATCTTGCCACCACCTCTATTGTCGCAAGCAAGGTCAATGCATTCAGCATCGCCACCTCCACCACCGCCATCCCCTTTATGACCTTTGATACTGCAAATTATAGAATAGGCATCGGCACTATTACTCCCAGCGCCACACTCTCAATTGCCGG